>CAMJDE010000197.1 GCA_946404295.1 uncultured Clostridia bacterium
AGCCGCCCGTAACGCATACGAAGCGATGACCGACGAGCAAAAGGCAAACGTCGCTCAAGAGACGCTCGCCAAACTGCAAGAGGCCGAGAGCGTGATCGCCGACATCGAGTCGATCGCTGTGAGTGAGGGCGAAAACAAGACGTTCACGAAAGAGATCGACCCGAGCGACGCCGAAAACGGCGTTAGCGTCAAACAGTTGTTCAAGATTGCCGCAGGCGATGGGAACGACGCCAAAGAAGCCGTCGTCAAAGCGGACGATACCACGGTCGTATTCGACGCCGCCGCCGTCAACGCTATCGGCGACAAAGCCACTACCTTCTCTATCAAAGTGACCGAAGTCAATATGGACAATGCGATCCTTCGTATCGACCTCACCTTGAACGGTACCACCTTTGCGGAAGGTTCCGCCACGGTCAGCACCAAGTTTGAAAAGGAAGTGCCCGCGGGCAAAGTCGCTAAGGTCTTCTACGTCGCCGACGACGGGGCAAGAACGGACATGAACGCTACGTTTGAAAATGGCAAAGTGTCCTTTGTGACCAGCCACTTCTCGACCTATCTGGTCGTTTACGAAGATATTCCCGCTACTGGTCTTTCGGGCGGAGCCATTGCGGGTATCGTCATCGGCTGTGTGTTCGGCGCATTGCTGATCGCTTGTGCAGTTCTCTTCTTGCTCAACAAGAAAGGTATCGTCAAGCTCGGCAAAAAGGACTAACGAGCAAGGCGGATAAACCGCAAAAACAGCAAAAAAACAGTTAGGGTGTTGAAGTTTTTCAACACCCTGATTTTTACAAAGATTCTTCTGTGATATAGTATCGTCAAAGTATCGCGAAAGCAAAAAGCTCGCAAAAAACTTTTTCACTTCCCAAAATCGGGAAATCGAAATCATTTACAACTTTGTCGGAGCCGTTGAAATCCCCGACTTCGACTGAAACAAATAAGAGAAAAGGCGTGGCATCACGCCACGCCTGATTCTCAAAGGACAGCCTTACCGAAAATTCCCTAATGGAAGTGCGGTTTTCGGCCGTCTTTTTTTCACGCCGTTTCCCGTCGAAACGTTCCTGTTGCATTTTTCCTTGCGTTGTGCTATAATACTGTTGTTAGAAACGAAACACCCGAACAGAAGGAGATTTGATTTATGGCAGAGTTCCGTAAAGTCCCCGTAACCGATTTTGAATGTGCGCCGATCCGTCTGATCGCGAAGGATTGGCTTCTTTTTACCGCGTCGAAGCCCGACGGCGCCTTTAACTCCATGACCGTCAGTTGGGGCGGGATCGGCGAACTGTGGGGCAAAAACGTGGCGTTCGTCTTCGTTCGTCCCCAGCGCTACACGCACGAGTTCACCGAGGCGGGCGACGCGGCGACCCTCACCTGGTTCGAGGAAAAATACCGCGAAACCCTTGCGTTCTGCGGCGCGAAGAGCGGCCGCGACGTCGACAAGGTCGCCGAGAGCGGACTGACCCCGCAGAACGACGGCGACGGCTGCGTCTATTACGGCGAGGCGAAAATCGTCTTCAAACTGAAAAAACTCTACGCGAACAAAAAGGTCTTCACTCCGAAGAACGCGACCGATCCGTCGCTCTTCGACTTCCATTATAAGAAAAAAGACTACCACACCATGTACGTTTACGAGATCGTGGAGATCCTGGAACGGATCTGACGTCTCTTCGAGGGCAGAACAATGGCAAAAAAACCGGATTCCCCGAAAGGGAAGGTGATCGCCGTCAACCGGCAGGCGCGCCACGAGTACTTCGTGCTCGAGACCTTTGAGGCGGGGATCGAACTCTTCGGCACGGAGGTCAAGTCGCTTCGCGCCGGGACGGTCAACCTCAAGGATTCGTATTGCCGGATCGACGACGGCGAGCTGTTCGTCTACGGAATGCACGTCAGCCCCTACGAGCGCGGCAACATCTTCAACCGCGACCCGCTCCGCAAACGGAAACTGCTGATGCACAAACGCGAGATCGTCCGCCTGCTCGGTCAGGTCACGCGCGACGGCTGCACGCTGATCCCGCTGTCGCTCTACTTCTCCGGCTCGCGCGTCAAGGTCGAACTCGGGCTCTGCAAGGGTAAAAAACTCTACGACAAACGCGAGTCCGACGCCAAGCGCAGCGCCGCCCGCGAGATCGAACGCGCCGGGAAAGGCAAATACGACGATTGAAAAAAGCGCCGAAAAAAGCGCCCCGCCCGGGGCGCTTTTTTCAATGCCGCGAAGCGGCAACTTTGCCTCCGTCAGCGCCGGATTTCCAAGCTCTTCCATTCAATCGGATCGCTTTTCTTGTATTCGCGCAAGAAAAGCAATCTGTCAAAACGCCGCGCTCCGCCCGGTCGCCAATTCCGTCCCGCTCGCGGTTTTCGACCGTTCCCGCGTCAACCGTCGGCGGGTTTCCCCGATTTCCCGTTTGGGCACAATCAACAAAAATGAGTCGCGGACTTTCGTCCATATCGCTGAATTGTATATTTGTCCTGTTACAAGACGAATGATTAAGTCATATAAAATATAATATGTATAAACCGCCGCGCCACCGTTGTAGCACGGCGGATTTTTTCACCTGACAGCAAGTGTAAAAACACAATTTCAACGAAAAAGGAGAACCCACCATGCAAAACAACGCAAAGAGAAGCGGCGTTTCGCTTCTTCTGATCGTCGGTCTTCTGATGGTCGCCCTTGCGGCGATCATCCCGCTCGCCATCGCGGCGGACGGTGCCCCCGCCCAATCCGGGGAGATCGAAGACCTCGGATATCAGACTCTTTCGGGACTCAGTCTCGCCAACGATAACGACACTGATCTACGGTTTCTGTTCACGATCGGTAAACTCGATTATTCCGAGGTCGGCTTCGTTATCTCGAAGAGCAATTCCACCCCGACGATCGGCGGCGAAAACTGCTATAAGGCTGGAACCGATACCGTTTACAGAACCATCACCGCGGACGGAACACCGCGCCAGGCTGATGACGGTCGTTTTTGGGTCGCGGTCAAATTGATCAAAATCCCGCACGCCTATTTTGACGGTTCTTTCTATCTCCGCGCCTTCGTCACCGACGGGGAAGGCACCCGGTATTCCGACGTGGCTTCGTTCACCGTTTGCTCCGCAGCGGGGCACACGCACGAGATCAATGAGTTCGAGCACGAGCGGACCGGTGGTACCGCGACGCTCGACGTCGAGGGCACGATCATCGGGAATTGCCCCGGCTGTAACCTTGAAGTCACGTTCAACGACGTCAAGGCGGGCGTCGAGAACCAGCACTGGACTGCCGGTGGCGAACAGAAAAGAATGTACGACCGCCGTCAGATCTCCGACGTCCTCGCGGGCGGCAAGCACTTCTATCCCGACGCCTCCAACGGCGGTCTCGGCAACGACCTTGTGATCGAGTACTCGATCCTCTGGAACGAGACGCTTCTGAACCTGTCTCCCACGTACAAAGACGGTGCCCGCCTTCTGACGACTTTTGATACGACCAACGGGGGCTTTTCGGGAGATTACAGAGCGATCGCGTACGCGTCGCTGACCGATAACGTCAAGGACTCCGGCGCCAAGTTTGCCGGCGCGTTCGAGTTTCCGAGCGAATTGATCCGGATCTCCGAGCCGGGCGACCCGCATCCGGGTATGATTGCCAACGGCGGGGCGTATTCCGCATACGCGAACCTCGGCGGGACCGACCGTGATCACCCCGAGTGGGGTTGGCACCGGGTCGGCGTCGTCTACCACGAGGACGTCACCAACCTTGCCGCCGTCAGAGATAACGGCGCCGACGCGACCTACAAACTAACCGTCACGATCTACATCGACGGCGAGGTCGTTTCGATTTTGAGCGGTGATCACTTGGATAGAAACTCTGCGGACTACAAACTCTTCACCGCGACGCACGACGGGCACGGCGGCGTGACCTACGAGGATATTGACGAGGATGTCTGGGTTTTCGCTTTCCTCGTCCCGTACGTGACTGCGCCGACGGCGGACGCCTGGTTTGCCGACGGCGACGTCTTCGTGACCGCGGGACACGATTTCGTGCATCCGGTCACCCGGATTGATCATCCTGCTCCCCGTACCGAAACGGTTGACGGACACGATTTCAACGGCGCGTTCTACTACACCTCCGCCGGTGCACACGAACACGGCTGGGGCAACTGGAATCAGATCAGCGAGGCGACCTCCTTGCTTGACC
>CAMJDE010000198.1 GCA_946404295.1 uncultured Clostridia bacterium
GACGACCGTTACGGTCGAACGCGGCGAAACCCCGGTCTGCCCCGAAGAGTTTCTCTCTTGGGAGACCGACGAGCACTACTGTAAAGTGACCGGGTGGGACAAAGAGATCGTCCCGGCGCAGAGCGACGCGACCTACACGGCGACGGTCGGCGAATACGGATTGACGGTCTACGACGTGCTGTTCGTTCTGCCGTACGGGATCGTAAGCGTCCCGACGCACGAAGGCGAGACCCCGACCCCGCCGAAGGGGTACGAGACCGACGATACGCAACAATACAAAATCGGCACTTTCAAGCAGTGGAACAAGGAACTGACCGCCCCGACCGCCGAGAATACGGAGAACGGAAGCAAGAAAATGAGTTACGTACCGATCTACACCTACGAACCGCGCTACGTCGCCTCGCTTACTCCCGCCAAAGACGGCGCGAAGGGCGTTCTGACGATGACCTACGATTTCGGGGTCCTCAGTATAGCGAAATGGGTCAATACCCAAAACAAGAAATACGGAACGACGGGTTCTTTTATGATGATCCCGAACTGGGGCGGAAACAAGCCCGGTTTTGACGGAAACGCGAGCGCGTGGGCGGCGCTCTTCGCGGACGGGACGCTCGAACCCGAATGTCACAGTATGACGCACGATCTGGTCCTGCCGAGCGAACGCTGGGGATCCTACGAGGGAAGCAAGTATAACAACATCCGGGAAAACTACGACGTTGAACTCGTGCAGTCGAAAGCCGAGATCGAAAAGGCGTTCCCGGGGCACGCGGTCCTCTGCTTCGCGCCCTCGAACAACACCCTCTCGACCTACAGTTTCAAATCCGACGGGAACGGCAACCTCGTCAAGGACGCAAACGGCAACCCCATCGTCGTCGAGGACGGCGGCGCGCAGGCGGTCGCAAACGCGACCTATTTCGCCATCCGGCAGGGCGAGCGCGGTCTGCAGTCGCTCGATCCCAGGTTCGACGCCGAACCCGGCGGATGGTACAACCTCTATATGCGGTCGTTCAAATCGATCGAAGACCCGAACGAAAAACTGGCGAGGGGCAAGAGTTGGCTGAACGAAGCCGTCCGGGACGGCAAGTGGATGATCATGTTGGTTCGCGGCGTCGAAGGTCTGACTAGCACCGGTGACGTTACGAGTGATGGTCTGGACAGTTTCCTTGCCTACGCTTCGACTTACGTCAATACCGGCGAACTCTGGGCGGCGACCTTCGGAGACGCGACCAAATACGTTCGCGAGCGGCAGAATACGACCGTCTCGGCGCGATACGAGAACGGCGCCGTCCTCGTCGATATGACGATCAACCGCACGACCGCCGACGGCAAGACCCTCGACGAAGAGATCTTCAACTATCCCCTGACGGTGGAGGTGCGCGTTCCCGACACGTGGAAGAACGTACAGTATACCGACGGCGGGAAAACCACGACCGCCGAGGTCAGCAAACACGACGGCGCAGCGTTCGCGATGGTGAACCTGACCCCCGGCGCGGACGGCGTAACCGTCACGACCGAGATCACCCGGTACGTCGCGAACTGAAAAGCGAGCCGGGCGCGCCGAAAACGGCGCGCCCGGCTCCGAACTTATGCCGACGGGATTGTCCGTCGGCAAACTCATATTTTGCGCCTAGGGCGCAAAAAATCATACCGCGCGGGATTTCCGCGCGGTATATCATATCCGCCGCACGGCGGATATATTATTCGGGCGAAGTCCGTCGGGCGTCCGCAAACCATTCCGGGTGGGTCTTGACGGCTTGGACGACGGGGTTCGGGAAGCGGATCTTTTTGGGGTAGCCGAAGACGCGGAAAAGACCGCGGGGGGCGAGGTAATCGCCGTTTTCGGCGTTGCCGCAGGCGGCGTAAAGGATCGGGAGCGAGGACTTTTCGGGGGATTGGGTGAAGAGGTAAAGCAGGGCGTGACCGAGGCGGCTCCAGAGGGGGCGGGGTCCCGTCTTTTCTTTTGAGAGGAGGGGGGTTTTTGTGATCCCGGGGTGGGCGGCGACGAAAAGCGGGGCGTTTTCGGCGCGATCCACGCTCTTTTTCAGGACGTAGCCCGAGAGCAGAAACTTGCTTCTCGCGTAGGCGGCGTAGCCGCTCGGCTCGTCGTCGGCGAGCGGGGTCGATTTCACCCTTCCCTTCCGATCGACGAGACTGGTGACGAACACCGCTCTGCCGTCCCGCGAAAGCAGGGGGAGGATCGCTTCGTTCAGGGCGACGGTTCCGACAAAGTTGATCCCGACCGTCGCGGGCAGTCCGTCGGGGGTGGTCGTTTCCCTCGGATAATAGACCCCGGCGCAATGAACGAACCGATCGACGCGCGGGGCGATCCGGATGAGACGGGCGACGAACTCTTCGACCGAGGCGCGGCGCGAGAGGTCGAGCGGCAGGACGTCGAAGGTCGCGTCGGGAAACTCGGCCCGGAGCCGGGCGCGGGCGCGCTCTCCTTTTGCTTCGTCCCGGCAGGCGAGGACGACGCGGGCGTGAAGCGCGGCAAGACCGCGCGCGACCTGATACCCGATCCCGCCGTTTGCCCCCGTAACGACGGCGACCCTGCCCGAAAGATCGGACAGGGCGCGTTTCCGCCGGGCGGTATAGTGCAGTTTCGGCTGTTTCGTTTTCATATCAGGGGTTCAGCGAGAAGGTCATTTCGACCGGGTTGTGGTCGGAGTAGGCGAACTCCGTATCGACCACGCGGGACGACGTGACGGTGACGTTGCCCGACACGAGGAAGCCGTCGATCGTGATGCGGAACTGGTCGGGATTATAGGGTCCGTCGGCGTTGCGGCAACTGGCGACGGGGTTCGAGGGATCGTAGGGCGCGACGAGCGTGATGCCCGTCCCCTCGAGCAGTTCGGTCGGGAAGGGCTGCGCCCAGGTGTATTCTTCGCCCGAGACGCCGAAGATCTCGCCCGAGTTGCCGAGCAGATCCTTGTTGAAGTCGCCCGCGCCGATCACGTAGTTGCCGGCGTCGGCTTCGCGCTTCATATCGGCGAGCATCAATTCGAGTTGCTCCACGGCGATCTTGCCGTCCGAGGTGTACGCCGAGAGGTGGAAGTTGTAGAGGACGAGGGTTTTCCCGCCCTCAACCGGGACGCGCGACACGGTGTAGCAACGGTCGAGATCGACCAGTTTCATCAGCGACTTTTCGACCGGGAGTTCGACCCGCGACGCCGCCGCGATGCCGAACCGCGAATAGGTCTTGATCCCGGTCAAGGCGGCGCCGTGCGGCTTCACGAACGGGAAGAACAGGTAGGGGCTGTCCCAGTTGATTGCGTAGACCGACGTATAGGCGGGCAGCGCCGCGTCGAACGCCGCCGCTTCGTCAACTTTACAAGCGCGCTGCGAACGCTTGTCCACTTCCTGCAAAAGAAGCAGATCGGGGTTTTCGGTATTGACGAGGGCGACGATCCCGTCGATCACCTCGCGCACGGCGGCGGCAGATTTCGCGCGACTTCCCTTTCCTCCGTCCATAAAAAACCCGAAGTCGGGGGTGTAAGCGCAAAAACCGATATTGTAGGAAAGCAGTTTGTACTCGGTCGCCGTCGCGGGCGACTCGGTTTTGGGATTGACGATCTCGAGTTCTGGCTGATCGCCGACCCGGTGATAAGCGATCAGAACGTAGGCGAGGTAGCCGAGCACGAGCGCAAGAATCAGCCCGAGCGGAATAAAGATCGAGAGCAGGATCGTTTTCTTTTTCGAGCGCGTCTTGGTTTCCATGGCGATATTCCCCTTTCGTTCGGTCGGATCAAAGACCTTTTTTGAAGTTGAGAACGATCGTGTCGCGGGTGGGTTTCAGTTGGGTCAGTTTGACCCCGGCGGACGTCAGCATCCGGCGCGAGATCTTGGTCATTTCGGTCTCGGCGTACTTGTCGGAGAGGTAGACCACCTCGCGGATCCCCGACTGGATGATCGCCTTCGCGCACTCGTTGCAGGGGAACAGATCGACGTAGATCCGCGCCCCGGCGAGCCGCTTTCCGCTCGCGTTCAGGATCGCGTTCAACTCGGCGTGCACGACGTAGGGGTACTTGGTATTCCCCGCCGTGTCGCCCGCCCGATCCCACGGGTACTCGTCGTCCGAGCAGCCGTAGGG
>CAMJDE010000199.1 GCA_946404295.1 uncultured Clostridia bacterium
GGTGCGTGCAGAATTGTCGTTTGCGACCCGAAGGCGTATCTACATACGCCGAGAGGGAGCAAACGGCAAGAGAAAAACGAATACAAATAAAAGGAGAAACCCGTTCGTGAAAACGAACGGGTTTCATCCTTAGTCAGCGTTCCACTATGCAAGGATAACGCACAAAGAAAAACGCTTTAACGGATTACAAAATAATCCTTTCGTTTTTCGGTCTGTGCGTGCATCCGCACGTCGTCTCTTAGCCTCTTCTGGCCGCGAAGCACTCGCTGCAGTACACCGGCTTGCCGTCAGTCGGATTGAAGGGGACCTTGCAGGCCTTCCCGCACTCCGCGCACACCGCGTCGAACATCTCTCTCGTGCCCTTCGCAGCGTTCTTTCTGGCATCACGGCACGCTTTGCATCTCTGGGGCTCGTTCTGGAAGCCCTTTTCCGCATAGAACTCCTGCTCACCCGCCGTGAACACGAAGTCCGCGCCGCATTCCTTGCACTTCAAAGTCTTGTCCTGGAACATGTTGTTTTTTTCCTCGCTTTTGATTTTGGTTTTTGCCCGTGATCGGATTCCAACCGACGCCTTTGTGTACCAACGCTCTCCCTTAAGCTACCTGGGCATACAGATCTTTCAAGACAGGAAATCCGGAAGGCGCTCGCGGATCTTCTTGACTCCCCTGCCGATCGCGTTCGAGACCGACTTCTCGGTTTTTCCGAGTTGGTCGGCGATCTCCCGGTTCGAGAATCCGTCGAGTCGGCGGGTCACGACGCGGAACTCAAAGGGAGAAAGCAATTCGGCACAGAGAGTGAAGAATGCGCGGACGGTTTCGGCGGTGATCAACGTACTTTCGGGATCGAGCGCCTCGCTCTCCACCACCGTTTCGTCGATCGGCGCGTCGATCGGCTTTCCCATCCGACGAAGGGTAGACCGAAGCGCGTTTTTGACGCAAATCGCGGCGAAGAGACCGAAGGTCGTTCCGCGACCCTCGCGATATTTGCACGCCGCGTGGTAGAGCGCGATGGTCGCCTCCTGCATCATCACGCCGTCGTCGTCCCCGAAGGAAGCGACGGTCGAAACGAGGAGGGGACGGTAGAGGTCGAGGAGGCGTTCGAACGCCCCGTTCTCCCTCTCGCGCACCGCCGAAAGCAGCGCGGTCAGGTCGTCCGGATCGATACGTAGAACCATATTCCCACCTTGATAGATAATAACATTATATCATTTTTGACGGAATTGTCAAGAGTCTTTTTTGTTTTTTCGGAAAAAATCTAAAAAATCCGGCTTGCGCGAAAAAATGCAAAAAAGGCAATCCCGCCGCGACGGATCAGCGCAGGAGATAGTCGATCTCCCCCGTCAGGACCGAGAGCAGACCCCGGAAGGTCATCTCGGGCTTGCGCTCGAAGTTGCGGCAGATCTTCTCGGCGAGGCGTTCGGAGGGAACGGCGCAGGTAGTCTCGAGGATCGTGCCGTTGGCGTCCGAGATCGCGAGTTTCACAAGGAATTGCCCGTCCTCGCGGGGCTCGACCGAGGTATGCAGCGACGCGCCGCGCGCCTTGAGCGACAGGAGCCGCGCCGCGCAGATCATACTCTCCTCGCGGATCTCGTCGAGGAGTTCGCTCTGCAGCTGCTTTGCCACCATTCGCCCGGTCGCCGAGACCTGATAGTAGGCGACGCCGTCGACCTCGTCCCCGATGATGTGCCCGTCGTCGAGGAGTTCCGAGAAACACTCGGCGAAATCGAAGCCGCCGACGTACCCGGTCTCGTGGACGATGCGATTCAGGGTGTCGAGATCGAGCGGATATTGCAGGTTGTCGAGCAGGAACAGGATAAAAATTTTTACGTCCGTTTTATCCCAGAGTTCCCTTTCGTTCTTCTTTTTCATATCGCGTTCCGCGTCCGACGGGGTCGGGCGCGCTCCTTTTGTCGGGTTCGGAAAACGGGGGCGGGGCGCTCCGACCGCCCTTGCGATCGAAGCGATCCCCGCCCGGTGGGATCCCCCGTTTTCACGCCTTGAGACTCAATCCTCGTCCCCGCCTTCTTCCGCGGCGGGAGCCGTCGTCTCTTTGACCTCCAGATACTTTTCGTAATTCTTCTGTTTGCAAGAAGTGAACGAAACGAAACCGAAGCGGTCGACCGAGAGCCCCGAAAGTTCGGAGTTCGCGAGGTACGCTCTCTGGTTGAAGAGCAGCGGGATCACCGGCATCTCGGAGAGCAGGATCGCCTCCGCCTCGTGGAGCAGAACGTTCCGCGCCGCGAGATCCTTCTCGGCGTACGCCGCCGCCATCTTCTCGTCGAACGCCTCCGACTTGAAGTTCATCTTGTTGCCGCGAAGCGTGTAGGACGGTTCCTCCGTGTTGTTGACGATCTGCTCGAGATCGGTGACGCCCGGCGCGATCGGCGAGGCGAGCATCCCCGCACCGTTCATCTCGGAGGTGAAGGTCGAGAGGACGGCGAACGCGTTGGTCGAATACATCTGGTAATCGATCGCGATCACGTCGAAGTCGCCCTTGTCGTACTTGGTCTGAATGAGATCTTCGTGGACCACGGTTCTGCCCTCGCCAGCTTCTGTGTACTCAACGCCGTTGGAGTCGATATAATACCCTCTGCTGGAAACCGATTCAACCGTGACCTGATAGTTGAGCGCCTCCCATTTTTCCTTCGCGTATTCCGCGATCGCAAGGCTGATCGTGTCGTCGCGGCAGACGATGGTGAAGGCGTTGTCCGCGGCGTTGCCGGGAGCCGGAGTACCGGCGGAGGCGGTCGTCGAAAGCGGTTCGGTCGCCGTCCAGGCGTTGTACTTGTTGCCCTCGCTGACCGTCTTCGGGATCAGACCGGTCGCCGCCTTGCCGTAAACGGCGATCGCGGCGATCTCGTCCCTGTCAAGCGCGTCGGAAAGTTTCTTTCTCACGGCGGCGTCGGCGAAGAGCGGGTTTGCACAGTTGAAGACGTAGGAGTAGGTCGAGAGCGCGTCGGTCACGACGGCGGACCCCTTCTTCTGTTCGCGGAGATTCTGCGGGATTTCGCCGACGTAGAAGATCGTGTTCTCGGCGAGTCCGTCGATCAGGTTCGCAAGATACGCGTCTTCGGCGCCCTCTCCGGCTTCGAGGTTCCAAAGGGTCTTGAGCGCCGCCGGGATCACGTAGGCGTCGACCGTTGCGGTCGAGTCGGACGCCCGGTGATAACCGCGGTTGCGGTCGAGGCGGAACGTCCCCTCTGCAAAATCCAACGCGGTCACGCGGAACGGACCGTTCGAGGAGAGCGTGGTCACGCTCTTGCCCCAGAAAGTTTCGCGGTTGTTCACCATCTTCTCGTTCAGAGGAGACAGCGCGACGTTCGCGAGGTTACGCAGGAACGCGTCGTAGGCAGTGAAGCCCTCCTCAAAGGTGATCTCGAGGGTGTCGTTGTCGACGGCGACGACGCCGAGGTTATCGAGCCGCTCGTTCCCCTGCTTGATCTTGAGCGCGTTCTTCACGTCGAAGAGCAGGGTTGAGGCGGGATTGTCGCTGTCCGCGCGGATCAGTTTTTTCCACGCGAAAACGTAGTCGGAGGCGCGGACGAGGGTCGATCCGTCGTTCCAGTAGGACTCGCGCAGATCGATCGTGACCTTGCCCTCGGACTTATTGATCTTGTATTTCTTGGCTCCGGCAAGCGCCAGATCCCCGTCGGGTTCGATCGAGAAAAGCGGCTCGAACACGAGACGGATGATCGAAAGCATCGCGTCGCTCGTCTGGTTCCCCTGCGGATCGAGATCGGCGATTTCACCGCCGAGGTAAACGCTGATCTGAGCGCCGCCGCCGACCGGGTCCTTCGCCTTCCCGCAGGAAGAGAACACGACCGCCGTGCCGATAAGAAGCGAGGCAAGCAGAAGCAGACTGATGATTTTTTTCATAATAAAACTCCTCTGGTATCGGGTTTTGCCAATTTGATAACAAGTATATTATATCACTTTTGCAAACACTTTTCAACGGTTCGGATAAGAATGGAGGAAAAAAAGAAATCTTCGTAGACTTGCACAATTATTTCTCCTTGACTTTGTGCAAAATGACGCTCTCTTTTGGCGCATTTCGGTGTGCAACGACGGAAAAACGGGCATACTGA
>CAMJDE010000200.1 GCA_946404295.1 uncultured Clostridia bacterium
GTCGGTCTACGCCGCGGGCGACTGCGCCGAGGGGCTGGACGCCTCGACCGGGCAGAACCGCGTGCTCGCGATCCTCCCGAACGCCTATCTGCAGGGACACGCCGCCGGGGTCAATATGGCGGGCGGCGACGAAACCCGCTCCGACGCGATCCCGATGAACGCGATCGGCTTCTTCGGGCTTCATCTGATGACCGCCGGCGCCTACGACGGCGAGATGAGCGAGGAAAAGACCGAGAACGGCGTCAAGCGGTTCTTTGTCAAGGACGGTCTCTTGCGCGGTTTTATCCTGATCGGGGAGACCGAGCGCGCCGGGATCTACACGGCGCTGATCCGCGAAAGGACGCCGCTTTCCTCGCTTGATTTCGACCTGACGAAAAAAGTTGCGTCCAATTTGATCTTTTCACGGGAAACCCGTAGAAAAAAGTTCGGGAGCGTGGTATAATATGTTAGTTGATGCAAATAACCTCGATTTCCGCGCCGTCAACGACGCGATCCGGCGCGCCGGCAAAACGGTCGAGTTGACCGGCTGTCTCGGTCAGCGTTTTATCTGCGCCGGGATGTCGGACGTCTCGGTGAAAATATCGGGCGTGCCGGGCAACGCGCTCGGCGCCTACCTCAACGGGGGAAAGATCTTCGTCGAAGGCAACGCGCAGGACGCGGTGGGCGACACGATGAACGCGGGCGAGATCGTCATTTGCGGCAACGTCGGGGACGCCGTCGGCTACGCGATGCGGGGCGGCAGGATCTTCGTCAAAGGCGACGCGGGTTACCGCGCCGGGATCCACGTGAAAGCGTACGAGGAGAAGATCCCCGTGATCGTGATCGGCGGCTGCGCCGGCAGTTTCCTCGGCGAATACCAGGCGGGCGGCGTGATCGTCGTGCTCGGTCTTTGCGACCGGGGACGGCGGATCGTCGGCAATTTCCCCTGTACCGGAATGCACGGGGGAAAAATGATCCTGCGCTCGGATTGCCGCGAGATCGTTTTTCCGGATCAGGTGACGGCAAGGCGGGCGACCGACGCGGATCTTGCCGAGATCCGGGGTTACGTCCGGGAATACTGCGCCGACTTCGGCGAGGACGAGGAGACGGTCATGAACGCGCCCTTCACCGTCGTTACCCCCGACGGCAACAATCCGTACAAACGACTTTACGTTCCGAACTGAACGTACAGGGAGGTCAATATGAACTACTCAAAAGAAGAGGTCATGCAATACGTCGCCGAGGAGGACGTCAAGTTTATCCGCCTCGCCTTTTCGGACGTCTTCGGAAAGCAGAAAAACATCTCGATCATGCCGGAGGAACTCCCCCGCGCCTTCGAGTACGGGATCGCGTTCGACGCGTCGGCTGTCGCCGGGTTCGGGGACGAAAGTCACTCGGACCTCTTTCTGCATCCCGATCCCGCCACGCTGACCTGGCTTCCGTGGCGACCCGAACACGGGAAGGTCGTGCGGATGTTCTGCTCGATCACCTATCCCGACGGCACGCCGTTTGCCTGCGACACCCGGACGCTGCTCAAGCGGGCGGTCGAGGACGCGAAGGCGGCGGGCTACGCCTTCTATTTCGGGGCGGAGCAGGAGTTCTACCTCTTTGAACTCGACGAGAAGAACGAACCGACGAAGACCCCCTACGACCGGGCGGGTTATATGGATATCGCGCCCGACGACAAGGGCGAAAACGTGCGGCGCGAGATCTGCCTGACGCTCGAGCAGATGGGCATCCGCCCCGAGAGTTCGCACCACGAGGAGGGACCCGGACAGAACGAGATCGACTTCCGCTATGCCGACGCCCTCACCGCCGCCGACAACGTGATGACCTTTCAGACCGTCGTGCGAACCGTCGCGCGCCGGAACGGGCTTGCCGCCGACTTCTCCCCGAAGCCGCTTGACGCGGCGCCGGGAAACGGCTTCCATATCAACTGGTCGGCGAAGCCCGACGACGAGAAGAAACAAGGCAATATGATCGCGGGGGTGCTTGCTAAAATCGCCCGGATGACGGTCTTTTTGAACCCCTGCGAGGCGTCCTACAAACGGCTCGGACAGATGAAAGCGCCGCGTTTCGTCTCCTGGTCGCGCGAGAACCGTTCGCAGCTCGTGCGCATCCCCGCGGCCGAGAAAGAGTACCGCCGCGCCGAACTCCGTTCGCCCGATCCCGCGGCAAATCCCTATATCGCCTTCACCCTTCTGATCCGGGCGGCGCTCTACGGGATCAAAAACGGGCTCGCGCTTCCCGCCTCCGTCGACTGCAACCTCTATCAAGCCGACGAAGAAACGACGAAGGGGCTGCAGAAACTGCCCGAGACGCTCGACGCGGCGAAGGCGGCGGCGAAAAACGACGAATGGATCGGGGCGTGCCTGCCCGCCGAGATCGTCGCCATCTACTGCAAGGAGTAAAACCGATCCGAAAAATCTAGCGAAGGGAGGGACGGAACTTGGATTTCAAAGAACGGGTTTACAGCGTTCTCGTCGTTTCGACGTCCGAAAAGTTCAACGCCGCGACGGCGGACTACTTTGCCGTCCCCACCTTCTCGCCGGTGCAAACGGTCTCGGGCGTCAGCGTCGCAAAGCGGGCGCTTGCCGAGCGCGACTTTGATTTCGTCGTCGTGAACTCCCCCGTCGGAGAGGACGTCGGCATCCGCTTCTCGATCGACGCCGCAACCGACTCGAACGCCGTCGTTCTCTTCCTCGCGAAAACCGAACAGTACGACCTCGCCTACGAAAAACTCGCCGAGCACGGCGTCTTTCTCCTGCAAAAACCGATCTCGCGCCCGGTCTTTTCGATCGCCGTCGACTGGCTGATCAGCGCGCGCGAAGGGCAGCGGAAAAACCAAAAAAAGACCCTCTCGATCGAGGAAAAAATGAACGAGATCCGTCTCGTCAACCGCGCGAAATGGCTACTGATCAGCGAACTCAAAATGACCGAGTCGAACGCGCACCGCTATATCGAAAAGCAGGCGATGGACCGCTGCGTCTCCCGCCGAAAAGTCGCCGAAGAGATCATCAAGACCTACGGATAACGAAAAACGACCGCGCGAAACAGAGCCGGGCTCTTGTCGAGCCCGGCTCTGTTTTATTCATACGGTTTCGGCGATCGTTCGCCGCGTCGCCGCCCGATCCCCCGCGCGTCTCCCAAACGGCGATAGCCGAACGGAGCGCCGCTACGCTCCGCCCGCTTTCGTCCCGCTTTCGCGTGACGCATCCTTTTCCGCTTTTTTAGAAAAAACACTTGACAAACGAGGGTGGGTGTGTTATTATATTCAAGCATTCAAAATGCGGGTTTGGCGGAATTGGCAGACGCGTAAGATTCAGGTTCTTATGACCGCAAGGTTGTGAAGGTTCAAGTCCTTTAACCCGCACCAAAGCACAGGGGGCGCCCATCCGAGTGCCCCCTGTCTTTTGGTGTGTGTTCCGACGGACTTGAACCGAGTTTAGCGGCGTGCGCCGCGAAACTCTTGGCATTTGCCCATCCTATACGGATTTCCTTTTGCTGCTTTTCCTTGCAGTTTGAAAAGCGTGGTAAGCCACTCGGTTTTTACGTCTTTATGCAACATCAAAGATAATAAAACTGTAAGGTTTTGAAAATTAAATACTGACGGGCGATTATCCGCGCCCCGCCTTTTTTTTACAACCGATTGCATATTTCTTCTTCTTATGCTATAATACAGTTGCATTCTTTCCGGGCAGAAAACCGCAATCAACTGCAAGGAGTTTGAAAACCATGGCAAACGAGAAGAAAAAGTTCAGTTTCAAAATCAAGATCACGTCAGATTTGATCGTCAAGTGCGTCTGGTACCTGATCCTGATCGTCTACGCCGTATTTATGGCGTTCGGGGACGCGATGTTCGGCCCGATGAGCGTCTTTTGGCGCAGTCTGAACCTCTTCGGCAAAGCGGGAGAGTACAATATCGCGATCCGGATGGTCAGTTACGCGATCTTTTTGCTCGGTACGAGTTTCGTCGTCCGCTTCGTATTCATGCAGTTCGCGCGCCTGCTCCGGCGGGGCAAGGCGATCGTCGAGATCATCTGCAGTCTGATCAAATACTCGGCGG
>CAMJDE010000201.1 GCA_946404295.1 uncultured Clostridia bacterium
AAAATCGGGATACGCCGATAGCAAGTCGCAGGTCACGGAAAAACAGGCGTCGTCGTCAAGCGGCATATCGGCGGTGATCCCGAGCAGAGTACAGAGTTCCCCCGTCACGCTCCCGTCGGGGTCGACCGCAAGCGCGTGCGTCCCGATCAACGCCCCCTGCTTTTTGAACAGGCACACGAA
The DNA here is from genome assembly GCA_946404295.1 of uncultured Clostridia bacterium. GTDB lineage: Bacteria > Bacillota > Clostridia > Oscillospirales > CAG-272 > UBA1740. Next base: position 181 of record CAMJDE010000201.1, read on the forward strand.
GAGTGACGTTTTTCCAAGGTACGTCCCGAGGATCGGGAGCGACGAAACCTCGTCCGCGTCGGCATAGAGCTCTGCGAGCGCGGCGGTGGCTTGATCTTCGGCAAGAAACTTCGCGATCGCCTCTTTGGCGACCGACTCCGGCGCCCGGTCGGTATAGAACTGCTCGATCCGCCCGTTTTCCTCTTTCCCTTCGGCGTTTGCGCGGAGCGTTACGACCGGGATCGGGTCGGACGGGGGATTGGTCGATCCGTCCGTGATTTCTTTTTGCGACGGACCGCACGACGCGAGCAAAAGAAGCCCCAGAGCAAGGAGCAACACGAAAGAAGCGGCGCGCAGTTTCATAAACAGACCTCCCCTTCGCTATACGGTTCAACTAAATTATAGAAGATGCTTCGGAATAAGTCAAGGTACGAAACGCACCCGCGAAAACGCGCTCCGGGGAGAGGGGGACCCTTCACGCGGGCGCACGGGATTTTTTAAGAAAAGGAAGCGAAAACCTCTTTACTTTTCGGGGCGGGTGTGTTATAATGCTATCTGGATTAATTTGTGATCCTTAAAGATTGATAAAGAATAAACGGAGGAAGAAAAATGGCGATCGAAAGAAAAAAGATTTCCATGGACGGCAACACCGCCGCGGCGCACGTGTCCTACGCGTTCACCGAGGTCGCTGCCATCTACCCGATCACTCCTTCCAGCCCTATGGCAGAAGTGACCGACACCTGGAGCGCGACCGATAAAAACATTTTCGGCGGCCCCGCAAGAAACATCTTCGGCGAAAAAGTGAAGGTGATGGAGATGCAGTCGGAGGCGGGCGCCGCGGGCGCCGTGCACGGCTCGCTTGCCGCGGGCGCTCTGACCACTACCTACACCGCGTCTCAGGGACTTCTTCTGATGATCCCGAATATGTACAAGATCGCGGGCGAACTGCTCCCCTGCGTGATCCACGTTTCGGCGCGCTGCGTCGCGTCGCACGCCCTCAACATCTTCGGCGATCATTCCGACGTCTACGCCTGCCGTCAGACCGGTTTCGCGATGATGGCGGAATCCAACCAGCAGGAGATCATGGACCTCGGCGCCGTCGCGCACCTCGCGACCATCAAGGGCAGAGTTCCGTTCATCAACTTCTTCGACGGTTTCCGTACCTCGCACGAGATCCAGAAGATCGAGGCGTGGGACTATAAGGATCTTGCCGAGATGGTCGACTGGGACGCAATCAAGGCGTTCCGCGAGCGTTCGATCAACCCCGAGCATCCCGTTCTGCGCGGCTCCGCCGAGAACGGCGATATCTTCTTCCAGCACCGTGAGGCGTGCAACCCCTACTACGACGCGCTCCCCGCGATCGTCGAGGAGTATATGGGTAAGGTCAACGCCAAACTCGGCACCGACTACAAACTCTTCAACTACTACGGCGCGCCCGACGCCGACCGCGTGATCATCGCGATGGGTTCGGTCTGCGACGTCGCCGAAGAGGTCATCGACTATATGCTCGCCGCCGGCGAGAAGGTCGGTCTTGTGAAAGTCCGTCTCTACCGTCCGTTCGTCGCGGCGAAACTCGCCGAGGCGATCCCCGCGACAGCGAAGAAGATCGCGGTCCTCGACCGCACGAAGGAAGCCGGCGCGCTGGGCGAGCCGCTCTACCTCGACGTCGTCGCCGCGCTGGCGCAGACCGGCGTCGCGGCGAAGGTCGTCGGCGGTCGCTACGGTCTCGGCTCGAAGGACACCACCCCGGCGTCCATCTTCGCGGTCTACGAGAACCTGAAGGCAGCCGAACCGAAGCATAACTTCACGATCGGTATCGTCGACGACGTGACCGGGCTTTCGCTTCCCGAGAAGGTCGCTCCCGACACCGCTCCCGCCGGCACCATCGCCTGCAAGTTCTGGGGGCTCGGCGGCGACGGAACCGTCGGCGCGAACAAGAACTCGATCAAGATCATCGGCGACCACACCGACAAGTTCATTCAGGCGTACTTCCAGTACGACTCGAAAAAGACCGGCGGTATCACCATCTCGCACCTGCGTTTCGGCGACAAGCCGATCAAGGCGCCCTACTACATCACGAAGGCGAACTTCGTCGCTTGCCACAACGTGGCGTATATCCTGAAGGGCTACAAGATCGTGCAGGACGTCAAGCCGGGCGGCACCTTCCTGCTTGACTGCCAGTGGGACGAGGCGGATCTCGACAAGCATCTGCCGAACTCGGTCAAATCCTACATCGCGAATAACAACGTGAAGTTCTACATCATCAACGCGACCGCGATCGCCGCGAAAGAGGTCGGGAACGCGAAGGTGAAGAACACGGTCCTGCAGTCGGCGTTCTTCGCGCTCGCGAAGATCCTGCCCACCGAGGACGCGATCAACTACATGAAGTACATGGCGACCAAGTCCTACTCCAAGTTCGGCGAGGACGTCGTCGCGCAGAACCACAAGGCGATCGAACGCGGCGCCGGTGCGCTGGTCGAGGTGAAGATCCCCGACGCGTGGAAGAACGCGGGCAAGGATAAGGACGCGGAACCCGCCAAGTCCGACCGCCCCGAACTCGCCGATTTCGTCAACAAGATCGTCACCCCCGTCGGCAAGATGGACGGCGACAGTCTGCCCGTTTCGGCGTTCGTTCCCTACGTCGACGGTACGCTCCCGCAGGGCGCCGCGGCGTTTGAGAAGCGCGGCGTCGCGGTCTACGTGCCGCAGTGGAACCCCGAAAAATGTATCCAGTGCAATAACTGCTCTTTCGTCTGCCCGCACGCCACGATCCGTCCGTTCGCGATGACCGAGGACGAGGCGAAGGCGGCGCCGGCGTCGACCAAGTTCGCGGCGAAACCGGTCGCCAAGACCGAGTACAAGTTCACCGTCGCCGTCTCTCCGCTCGATTGTATGGGCTGCACCCTCTGCGTGAAGGCGTGCCCGGTCAACCAGGGCGCCGACAAGAAGGCGGCTGCCGCGGGCGTGAAGGCGAACCCCGCCGATTACGCGATCCGTATGGTCCCGCAGGAAAGCCAGCTCGACCAGCAGGCGGCGTTCGATTACGCCGTCGCGAAGGTCTCGGAGAAACCCGAACTGATCGCTCCGACCGTCAAGGGAAGCCAGTTCAAGCAGCCGCTGCTTGAGTTCTCGGGCTCCTGCGCCGGATGCGCCGAAACTTCCTACGCGCGTCTCATCACCCAACTCTTCGGCGAGCGGATGTATATCTCGAACGCGACCGGGTGCTCCTCGATCTGGGGCGGCTCGGCTCCCGCGACCCCGTACACCGTCAACCGCGAGACCGGCAAGGGTCCGGCTTGGGCGAACTCGCTGTTTGAAGACAACGCCGAGCACGGTCTCGGACTTGCCCTCGGACAGAAGACCATCCGCGAGAAACTGAAGAACTACGTCGTCGAACTCGCCGAGAAGACCGAGAACGCCGAGATCAAGGCGGCGTGCGCGGAATACCTCGACACCTTCGAGGACGGCGCGAAGAACACCCCCGCCACGGCGAAACTCGTCGCCGCGATCGAGGGCTGCGACTGCGAACTCGGAAAGAAGATCCTGCTTGAGAAGGATTATCTGTCCAAGAAGTCGGTCTGGATCTTCGGCGGCGACGGCTGGGCGTACGACATCGGCTTCGGCGGGCTCGACCACGTGCTCGCGTCGGGCGAGGACGTCAACGTCATGGTCTTCGACACCGAGGTCTACTCCAACACCGGCGGACAGGCGTCGAAGGCGTCGAACATCGGTCAGGTCGCGCAGTTTGCCGCCGCCGGTAAGGCGATCGGCAAGAAGAACCTCGCCGAGATCGCCATGTCCTACGGCTACGTCTACGTCGCGCAGATCGCGATGGGCGCGGACATGAACCAGCTCCTGAAGGCTCTCACCGAGGCCGAGGC
>CAMJDE010000202.1 GCA_946404295.1 uncultured Clostridia bacterium
GAGACCGAGAGAGGCGAGTTTTGCCGCGCTCGTATCGAAGATCAGGTCTTGCGCGCTGTTGTACGGCTCGGTGCCGTCGCCGTAGAAATCGGTCTGCGCGAAGCAGATATATTCGACTTCACCGTTTTCGTTCGGCACGCCGACGTAGAGGCGATAACCCGTGACGAAGTGATAATAACCCGCCGCTTTGTGATTGCCGCGGAACCAACTGTTCGCGCTCGTAGCGACGTCGCCGTTCGTGAAGATCAAGGGGTAGTTCGCGCTTGCGGCGTCGATCGATTCGCTGTCGCCGAGCGCGACGGTGACGGGCGCGATCTCCGCCTCGTCCTCGCGCGGAAGAACGACGACCGTAAACCGCATTCTTTCGTCGTTGTCTCTGTTGTAGTCAACCGATTGCACGTGACCGAGACCGTCGTCGTATTCGGCGTAAAATCTGCCGTAATATTCAAACGTGCCCGCCATCGACGTATCGAGATACCATTTGCCCATACCGTTTTCGCCGAGCCCCGTTTCTTTTCTCCAGTCGGCGCCCACGCTCGAAATGACGGTCCCGTTGGCGTTCCCTTCGTTTGCTTCAAAACCGATCAGGAACACGTCGCCGAGGTGACAGACGAGCGTGCGGTTGTCGTTGTCAAGGGCGTATCCTTGTGCAACGTCGCCCGTTGCCGTGACGGCAAGACCGCTCGTCAAAGTTGCGTTGAGCACCGTGCCGTCCTTGACGACGAAGAGCGCCGCGTCCGAATTGACGGAGCCCGCCGCGTTGCTTACCACGCAGCGATAATACGTGCCGTTGGTCGCGACGCTTCTGTCAACGAGATAGTTGAAGGTCGTGGCGTTCGCGATATTCGTCCAGGTGTTGCCGTCCGCGGAGGATTGCCATTGATAGGTAAGGGCGCCTTGCTTTGTGGTCGCATACACGGCGATTGCGTGCGTGCTGTTTGTCATCGTCAGGTTTGCGCCCTGCGGCTGCGTGGTGATGACGGGTTTCGGCAGGTCGATAAAGGAAACCGAAACGTCCTCGGTATTCGCGTTTCTCTTGTAGCCGTTCTTTACGCCCGTCACCTGGCAGCGAACGATCAGCGGCTCGGCGTTCGTGGTCGCGCGGGAGATCGTGAGGGTCGCCGTGTCGGCGTTTGCGAAGGTATAGCCGTTTTTCTCGCCGTTTTCGATCGCCTTGTAGAGCGGCGTGCCTTCCGCATACGCCCAGACGTAATACCATTGATAGGTCACATTGTCAAAATAGTTTGCGTTATCGACGGTCGCGCCGATCGAAACGTCGTAGCCCTTGACTTCTTCAATTTCCGTGGGAGAAGTAAGTCTTACGACGGGAGAATTATAATCAACGACCGAATATGTAATTCCGTCGGAGTATTCCCAAACGGAATACAAATTACGGTTTACAAAACGCACACCGACGCGCAGAGTTTTTTCGGTCGTCTCGGCAGAACCCGGATAGTACGTAGCTTTCGTTGCATAATTGATGTTCTGCCACTCATTGCCGACAAGTTGCTGCCATTGATATTCCGCGCGGACGTCATTGCCGTTTTTATTGTTTTTGGTAGAATACTTCGCTTCCAATTTCGGATTTTGACCGATTGTAACGCTTACGTTTCCTGAATTGCCTGCGTATGCAACAACCAAATCCGACGGTGCGGCAGGAGTAATGTTTTGAGAAACGCGGTCGCTTTCAAAATAACGAACGGCGCCTGCTTTTTCAGAAGCGAATACTGCGTAATACGTCGCATAGTTTGAGCCGAACGGCACCGTGTCTTTATAAAAATACTCCGTTGTCGTTGTTAATTTTGTAAACGAACCGCCGTTCAGACTTCTGTACCACGAAACGGAAATATTGTTCGGGAACGCATTCCAAACGTCATAACTGACTTCGGGCTTCAATTCTACGCTGACGCCTTTTGTAGGATCAAAACCATCTGCCGTCGCGTCGTTGTTCAAAACTTCACCGATCCTAATACCTGAATTGATCGAAGCGGGCGTTGTGGATGGAACGTAGAGTGAACCGTAATGCGCCCAACCGTTGCTTACATCATAAGGTTCATAATTTGCCAAGGTGAATGTTTGCGATTTCGGCAAATCAACACCGTTGAGCGTTGCTTGTTGTGTTGTTGTTTTGATGCTGAAATCGCTTCCTTTGCCCGTCGCTCTGCTGTCTATAACATTAAGGTTATTGATTTTACCACCCGAAACCAAAACGGTTGAACCTTCATAGTGTATATATTTTTTTATGGTCATATTGCCATTGATTTTGACGTCGGCACCTGAACTCGATACAGCATTACCACCAATACCATCCCTGACCATTGCGATTGAACCGATGGCATATTCGGAAATGTTCAATTTGCCGTTTTCGCGAACAGAAAAATCGTAGAATTCGATCAATCTCTTTGTATTGCCGAACATTGTAAACGTTCTGACGTCGATATTGAGCGTTCCACCATCTTCTACGATGACGGAACCGAATCTGAATTGTCCGCCGCCTACGCTGTCGATAACGGTCAACGTGCCGTACACCACAAGGTTCAGACAATCATCACGAGAACCGTAGATTTTGTGTCCGTTGAGATCGAGCGTAATATTGTCGCCGGCACTTATGTCAAAATTACCATTCGGATCTCCGATGCCGGTTGAAACGAGGTAGTCCTTTTCGAGTACGTGCGTACCGCTTTCGCGCAATACATTTTGAAGCGCGAAATGGTCTGCGCCTTCCGCGCTCGCGGTCAGAGTTGTTGCGGGCAGAAGCGCAACGATCATCGTAAGCACCATCGCGATCGTAAGGATCAAGGACAGTACTCTTGCCGCCGGTTTTTCGGTATTTCGTTTGGTCATAGCAGGGCTCTCCTTTACTAAAAAGTTGATTTCATTATACCTTGTTTCCAAAAGAAAAGGAATAGAAACGGCGGCTAAAACCATATAGCCCATCGGCTAATAATTTTCCCGAGAGCGTTCGGAACGCAAAAAAACTCCGAGCCGAAATCGTTCCGGCCCGGAGCGCGTTTGGTTCGGGGACGCCCCTTTTTTTCAGAAGTAATCCTTATAGCGAATGATCAGATCCGTCCGCGAGGAACAGTCGAGTTTCCGGTAAATATCCGACAGGTCGAACTTGATCGTCCCCACCGAAAACCGCAGTTCCGAAGCGATCTCTTCTCTCGTTTTGCCGTCCAGCGTCAGGCGGATGATCCGCCGCTGCCGTTCGGTCAGCAGAGCGATCCGCTCCTGCTCGGAGAGGGCGTGCGCGGGGGTGGGCGTCGCCCCTTCCGAAGCGGCGGGCGCCGTTTGCCGACGCGCCTTCGCGGCTTTCGTTTTCAGAACCGCCGCGACGCAGACGGCGATGAAGAGGAGCGCGCCCGCGGCGACCGCGATCGGAAGAACGCGGATCCCGCCCGTCGGCTTCTTCGTTTGCGGTTCCGGATATTCGCCGATGGGGTTGTCCGCCGTCGCGTTTGCGAACGCGACGTGCCAACCGCTGTAGACTTTCGCGGGGACGGTGATATCCGCCGCGGATCCCTTGACCGCCTTCAGACTGCCGTTTTCCGAAACGTTCACGCTCGCCACGGCGCCCTCTCCGAGCGCCTTTTCGGCGGTCGCGACGTAGTTGAAGTTGCCGTCCGGCGCGTAGGGCGAGTCGTCCAGCATCAGACAGCCGCGCAGAACGATATACCCGAGAAGGTCGTCCGCTCCGTAAAACGCGAACGTGCCCTCGTCCGTCGCCGTATTGTTGACCGCCGAGCAGAAAAGCAGATTGATCTGCCCGCCGTTGTGCTTTTTCGTCCAGGGGGCGTAGGGCTCCGCGTAAAGGATACTGCCTTTTCCGGTCGCCGCGTTGCCGTAGAACGCGCACCCGATAAAGTCGATCGGCTGACCCTGCAGACTGTCGATAAACACCGCTCCGCCGTCCGTCGCTTTGTTGTTTTCGATGCGGCAATTCCGGATCAGGGAGGATCGGTTGCCGGAATAGGCGGACGTCACGGCAAGCCCGCCGCCCCGCACGCTCTCGTTGCCCGAGATGA
>CAMJDE010000203.1 GCA_946404295.1 uncultured Clostridia bacterium
TCCCGGTAGGGGACGGCGTACGGTAAGGGGTTCCCCGAATCGTGCTTGCGCGGTTTGGGGGTTCCCGCGTCGTCCCGCCGTTCCTCTCTCGTCGCGCGGAACGCGCGACGTATCGCGTTTTGCGCGGCGCGCAAAACAGTTCGAGCGCGAAGCGCATATGAAACGCGGCGCGGGAAATCCCGCGCCGCGTTTCATGCGATCTTTGATCGCAATTCATTTTTGCCTCCCCTACGGGGGAGGTGTCGCGGCTTGCCGTGACGGAAGGGGCTGCTTGCGCAATTCATTCGTTTTCCAATGAATGGACGGATTGCGCCGCCGTGAAATGACGCTCGCATGGCTCGCGTCGTGAATTCTCGCCGTCTGCGACGGCTCCGTGAATTGAATTGCGCAACGCGCAATTCATGAAATAACGCGGCGCGGGATTTCCCGCGCCGCGTTATTTACTTGTGGTACCTTTTCCCCGCGCGGATAGTGTAGGCGCGGTAGAGTTGTTCGAGAAAGACGACGCGCATCAACTGATGCGGGAAGGTCATTTTCGAGAACGAGAGTTTCAGAGCCGCCCTCGCTTTCACGGCGGGAGACAGCCCGTGCGAACTCCCGATGACGAACGCGAGCGTGCCGGAGCCGTCTCCGTATCGCCCGACCGCCTCGGAAAACTCCTCGGACGAGAGTTCTTTCCCCTCGACGCAGAGCGCGATCAGGGGCGTCGACTGCGGGAGGGCGGCAAGGATCTTTTCACCCTCTTTTGCCAGCGCGGCGGCGACGGCGCGCGGGTCGCTCTCGTCGGCGATCTTCTCCTCCGGGAGATTGACTTCTTTCAGATCGCAGAACGCGGAGAGCCGCTTTTTGTATTCGTCGGCTGCCGCTTGCAGGTAGGGCTCCTTCAGCGTGCCGACCGTGATCAGCGTGACGCGGTGCATCGTTTCACCTCGCTTTTCTTCTCCGGTTTCCCGGACGGTTCAGTCCTCCGAGATCCGTCTCGCCTCGAGGTAGTAGCGTTTGTCGCGCGCCTCGCCCATCGAGAAGGTCTTGCGCGGGAGCGCGCCCTTTTCCCGGACGGCGGGGAAGAGTTGTTCCTTCTCCATCCCCGGGAACAGGAAGCCGATCGCGCCGTTCTTTTCGACGATCGAAGCCAGCGCCTCTTCGCCGTGGATATAGTCGACCGTCACGCCGGGATGCGCCGCCGTATAGCGGTCGAGGAAGGATTGCAGCGTCCCCACGTCGAGCGGGTGGGTGCCGTGCGGGTAGGTGACTTCAAAGGGGGTTTTGCCGGTCAGAACCGTCAGACGGGTCGGTTTCACGTCGGTATTGCCGACCGACGCGGCAAGCACGTCGGAGAGCAGGGCGTTCGTGAGGTCGGTTTCGTCCGCGCCGAACACGGCGCGGTAGATGGGACGGAAGACCAGCGCGGGCGAGTGCAGATTGACCAGTTCCACGAGGGCGTAGCGGGCGGGGTGCGAGAGCGCCTCGTCGCCGAGCGTGTCGCAGAGTTCCTCAAAGTACGCCTTCGCCGCGGCGAGCGAATGGTTGCCGTCGCCGACGGCGAAGATCAGGGGATCGTCGACGTCGGGGATCAGGGCGTCGAGCGCGTCGTCTACCCGTTTCTGTTTCGCCCGGTCGAGCAGGTACCCGGTGACGTGTCCGCCCCCCTGCATCAGGTCGAAGTCGTAGAGCGGCGCCTTGTCGGTCACGAGATCGGCAAGCGGCTCGATCACCGTCTTGTCGGGGTCGTCGAGCAGCAGCATCACGTGCGGCAGTTCGATCTTTGCCCCCCGCCGGATATCGACGCGAGGCGGCACGCGCTCAAGGACCGTCCCCTCGGTCGCGCGGATCGGCGGCTTGCTTCCGGGGCGGTAGTCGTAGTCGAGCAGGTCGACAGCGCCCACCAGTCCCTCGCGCACCGTCCCGTCCGACTGCGTGCGGCGCAGGTAGATCATCGCGTGCGGATATTCGGTAAACAGCCCGTTCGACAGCGCCTTGTCCATCTCGGCGTGGATCCCGGGGATCCGCTCTTTCCGTTCGGAAAGGTAGAGTTCGGGGAGGATAAAGCGCAGGGCGGACGGCGCGTCCCCGACGATCTTTTCGGTCTCTTCCCAGACGGCGGGTTCGCTCGTGAACTGGTCGCAGGCGACGACGGCGTATTTCTCACCGTCCGCTTTTTTGAAATCGGGGAGCAGGATGTCTGCGGGATAAAAACGGCTCATGGGGTTTCTCCTTTGAAAAAAACGATCAAAAAACTTCGGTTGGCTGCATAGGCGCCCGATCGGCGGGCATCCTATCTTTCGGAGGATCAAAGCGGCGACGGACGTTGACACACGCTTGCCGGGGATCCTCCCGAACGGATCCCGCGGCGCGAGATCCGAACCCGCGAACGGGTGGGGACCGTTTCACGCCCTCGCGGGGGGAGCCGTTTCCGCCGTCCGCATTCCGAAGCGTTTTCGGGACGGGCGGTCGGGGCGGCTCTTTTTTTACTTAAAGCGGGCGAGCCGACCGACCTCTTCCGCGAGCGCCTCGCAGAGCAGATCGACCTGTTCGACTGTGTTCCGGTGTGAAAAACTGATCCGGATCGTCGCGTCTGCGTCCGCGTCGGACAGCCCGAACGCCGAGAGCGCCGAGGTGCCGTGTTTGCCGTGCGAGGAGCACGCCGACCCGCTCGAAACGAACACGCCGCGCGCCGAGAGGGCGTGGAGCATCGTTTCGCTCTTGATCTTCGGGAGCGTGACGCTGACGATGTGGGGGGCAAAGACCGGCGGCTGATTGACGCGGAGAGTCGAAAGGCGCGGGTCGCCCGAGAGGGCGGCGAGCAGCCGTTCCCGCAGCTCGGTCAGGCGCGCGATCCGCTCGGAGAGCGCCGAGAATCCGATCGCCGCCGCCTTCGCGAACGCCGCCGCCGACGCGGGGTCCTCGGTACCCGAGCGCAGTCCGCTCTCCTGCCCGCCCCCGAAGAGGAGCGGCGAGAGCCCGCGGTTTTTGATCACGCCGGGATCGACCCAGAGCGCCCCGGTCCCCTTGGGACCCTCGATCTTGTGGGAACTCAGGGTCAGCAGCCCGCAGTCGAGCGACTTCACCGAAAACGGTACTTTCAGATACGCCTGCGTGGCGTCGACGTGCAGGATCGCGTCGGGACAGTTCCGACGGAGAGCGGCGGCGACGGCGGGCACGTCGTAGAGCGCCCCGGTCTCGTTGTTGACCAGCATCACGCTCGCGAGGATCACGTCGGGGGTGGCGTATTTCGCGATCGCGTCGGGGTCGAGCCGACCGCCGACCGTCGGGATCTCGACGATCCGGAACCCTTCCTTTCCGAGTTCCGCGAGCGGCATCTTCACCGAGGCGTGTTCGCCCGCCGTCGTGAGAATCGTCTTCCCTTTGAAGCGGGGCTTGGCGTGCGCCCGCCCGAAGAGGGCGAGGTTGTTCGCCTCGGTTCCGCCCGAGGTGAAGAGGACCGTTCCCCCCGCCGTGTCGCCGACGGTTTTCGCGATGGTTTTTCGCGCGTCGGAGAGCACCTTTTCGGCGTCCTTTCCCATCCCGTGAAGCGAGGACGGATTGCCGTACTGCTCGCGCGAGACCGACAGGTAGGTTTTCAACGCCTCTTCCGAGATCCGGGTGGTCGCGCTGTTGTCAAAGTAGAGTTCGTTTCCCATAGGCGGCCTCACTTGAAGCGGAACGCCGAGAGCACCGACGAGAAGTCGTCCTCGTGCGACGCGAAGAGCGCGTCGGCTTGGTCTGCGTTTTCCCCGACCGCCGAGAGCGTCATCGTGTAGAGCCCGCGGTGCATCCCGGTCCGGAGCAGGACGTAGACCACCGAGAATCGGACGACCCGTCTGTCGCCCCGCCGCGTCACCCGGCAGTCGAAGCGGAAGGCGTCGCATCCGTCGACCTTGATCTGCTCGGGCTCGTCCCCGTTCAGGACGGTCACGTCGTCGTAGCGGAGTTCATATTGCTCTTTTTGCTTGGCAAAATAGTCCGAAACCG
>CAMJDE010000204.1 GCA_946404295.1 uncultured Clostridia bacterium
AACGTCACGCTCCCGAACCTCTACGAAGCGCCCCTGATGCTTGAAAAATCGAACTTCTCGTCGGTCGTCTGCCGCGAACTCGGACTGGAAACGAAAGCCCCGGACCTTTCCGACTGGACGGCTCTGGTCGAGCGGATCAAGGCGCGCCCCTATACGGTTCATATCGGTCTGGTCGGCAAGTACGTCGCGCTCCACGACGCGTATCTTTCGGTCGCCGAGGCGATGCGGCATGCCGGGTATTCTTTGAACACGCATATCAAGATCCATTGGATCGATTCCGAGACCGTCACCGACGAAAACGCCGGGGAGATCCTTTCGGGGCTGGACGGGATCATCGTTCCGGGCGGGTTCGGCAGCCGCGGGATCGAGGGAATGATCGCTGCGGCGCGCTGCGCCCGCGAGCAGAGGATCCCGTATTTCGGCATCTGCCTCGGAATGCAGATCGCCGTGATCGAGTACGCCCGGCACGTCGTCGGGATCGCGGACGCCGATTCGGGCGAGTTCGCCCCCGACTGTCGGCACAAGGTCATCGACTTTATGCCGGGGCAGAGCGACGAGATCGACAAGGGCGGCACACTCCGGCTCGGCGCCTATCCCTGCGTGATCGCGCCGGAAACGACGATGGAACGCTGCTACGGCAAGCGCGAGATCAGCGAGCGCCACCGCCACCGCTACGAGTTCAACAACGACTACCGAGACGCGATGAAGGCGGCGGGTCTGACCCTCTCGGGCGAGTCCCCCGACGGGCGGCTGATCGAGACCGTGGAACTCACCGACCGCGATTTCTACGTCGGCGTGCAGTACCATCCCGAGTTCAAATCCCGCCCGAACAAGCCTCATCCGCTCTTCCTCGGCTTCATCGGCGCGGCGTTCGACCGGATGACGGGTCGCGCAAAATGAGCGGTCTGCACGAGGAATGCGGGGTGTTCGGCGTTTTCGCCGAACGTCCGATCGACGCGGCGAAGATCGCCTATTACGGGCTCTACGCCCTGCAGCACCGGGGGCAGGAAAGCTGTGGGATCGTCGTCAACGACGACGGGCTCTTCGTCTCGCACAAGGATCTCGGCACCGTCGCGGAGGTGTTCACGAAGGAAACGCTCGCCTCGTTCCCGCGCGGGACGATGGCGGTCGGGCATACCCGTTACGGGACGACCGGCGGGACGAACCGGCAGAACTGCCAGCCGATCGAGGTCAACCACGTCAAGGGGCGGATGGCGATCGCCCACAACGGCAACCTCTCGAACGCCGCCGAACTCCGCTCGGAACTCGAACTCTCGGGCGCGATCTTCCACACGTCGAGCGACACCGAAACGATCGCCTATCTCGTGACGCGGGAACGGCTCGCCGCTCCGTCGATCGAGGACGCCCTGATCCGCGCGATGGGGACGCTCGACGGCGCCTACTCGCTCGTTCTGATGTCCCCCGCGAAACTGATCTGCGCCCGCGATCCCTACGGTTTCCGTCCTCTCTGCTACGGCAAGACCCCCGACGGCGCGTATATCGTCGCGTCGGAGAGCTGCGCCCTCGCCGCCGTCGGCGCCTGTTTTATCCGCGACGTGATGCCTGGCGAGGTGCTGATCTTTTCCCGCGACGGGGTCGTATCGCGCCGGGAGCGCTGCGGGACGAAACCGAAAAAACTCTGCGTTTTCGAGTATATCTACTTCGCGCGTCCCGATTCGGTGATCGACGGTCGCTCGGTCCACGCGGCGCGGATCGACGCGGGACGGATCCTCTCCGAAACCCACCCCGTCGCGGCGGATCTGGTGATCGGGGTGCCCGACTCGGGGCTCGACGCCGCTCTCGGGTACAGCCGGGCGTCGGGGATCCCGTACGATATCGGGCTGATCAAGAACAAGTATATCGGACGGACCTTCATCTCCCCGGACGGCAGAGCCGATCAGGTGAACATCAAACTCTCCGCCGTCGAGGAGGTCGTGCGCGGCAAACGGATCGTTCTGATCGACGATTCGATCGTCCGGGGAACGACCTCGGGACGGATCGTGTCGCTGCTCAAACGCGCCGGAGCGCGCGAGATCCATTTCCGGGTTTCGGCGCCGCCGTTCCTTTATCCCTGCTTCTACGGCACCGACGTCGACTCGCGCGAAAACCTGATCGCGGTCAGCCATACCCCCGCCGAGATCGCCCGGATGATCGGCGCCGATTCGCTCGGGTTCTTTCCGACCGAACGGCTGAACGAGCTTACGGGCGACCGCCGCTTCTGCCGTGCGTGCTTCGACGGGAGATATCCGACGAAAACGCCGGAAGACACGCGCAAAAACCGTTTTGAAACCAAACTGTCCGAGCGAAAAGAGGAATGAAGTTTTGATAGAGAGACCCGACAGAAAGATCATACTCGAAGACGGAGAAGAATACCTCGGCTTCGGCTTCGGGGCAAACGCCGACCGCGTGCTGGAGATCGTTTTCAATACCTCTATGGTCGGTTATCAGGAGATCCTCTCCGACCCGTCCTATACCGATCAGGCGGTGGTGATGACTTATCCCCTGATCGGCAACTACGGGATGGCGGCGGACGACTACGAGACCGCGACCCCGACGATCGGGGCGCTCGTCGTGCGCGAGTACAACGACGAGCCGTCCAACTTCCGCGCCGAAAAGACGCTCTGCGAGGTGATGCGGGAATACGGGATCCCCGGGATCGCGGGCGTCGATACCAGAAAACTGAACCGCTCGATCCGCGATCACGGCAGCCGCAAGGCGATCCTCTGTTCCGCAAACGTCCCGCTTGACGAGGGACTGCGGATCCTGCGGGAGACCGCCTTGCCGAAAAACGCCGTGTCGCGGGTGTCCTGCCGGGCGCCCTACGAGGTCGGGGAGGCGGGATCGCGCTTTCACGTCGTCGCCGTCGACTGCGGGATGAAACTGAACATCGTCCGTTCGCTCGTCCGGCGGGGCTGCCGCGTGACGGTCGTGCCGTGGAATACGACGGCGGGGGCGATCCTGTCTCTTTCCCCCGACGGCGTTTTTCTCTCGAACGGGCCGGGCGACCCGACCGACGTGCCCGAGACGGTCGAAACGGTCAAAGGGCTGATCGGGCGCGTCCCGTTCTTCGGGATCTGCCTCGGGCATCAGATCCTTTCGCTCGCCTACGGCGCGAAAACCTACAAACTGAAGTTCGGGCACCGCGGCGGGAACCACCCGGTTCGGGATCTTGAAACCGGGAAGATCGAGATCTCCTCGCAGAACCATTCCTACGCGGTTGACGAAAAGAGTCTTTCGGGCACGGGTCTTGCCGTCACGCACCGCAATCTGCTCGACGGGACGGTCGAGGGGGTGGCTTGTAAAAAAGACGGCGCTTTCAGCGTTCAGTACCACCCGGAGAGTGCCCCGGGTCCCCGCGACAGCGGGCATCTGTTCGACCGTTTTATCGCCTTGATGGAGAGCAAAAAGAATGCCTAAAAGAAACGATATCAGAAAAATACTCGTGATCGGCTCGGGTCCGATCGTGATCGGGCAGGCGGCGGAGTTCGACTACGCCGGAACGCAGGCGTGTCTGGCGCTGAAAGAAGAGGGCTACGAGGTCGTCCTCGCGAATTCCAACCCCGCGACCATCATGACCGACACCTCGATCGCCGACAAGGTGTATATGGAGCCCCTGACGCTCGAATATGTCGCCAAGATCGTGCGCTACGAGCGCCCCGACGCGATCCTGCCCGGCATCGGCGGGCAGACCGGGCTGAACCTCGCGATGCAGCTCGAAAAGAAGGGCATCCTCGCCGAGTGCCGCGTGGAACTGCTCGGCACCAAGAGAGAGGCGATCGAAAAAGCCGAGGATCGCGAACTCTTCAAGGAACTCTGCGAGAGCATCGGCGAGCCCGTCATCCCCTCCGAGATCACCTATTCGGTCGACGAGGCGAAAGCCGCCGCCCGTCGGATCGGCTATCCCGTCGTGCTCCGCCCCGCCTTCACGCTCGGGGGCACGGTCGGGGGCTTTGCCGA
>CAMJDE010000205.1 GCA_946404295.1 uncultured Clostridia bacterium
ACGGCGGCGCGACCTTATTCTTCACGACCTTGCACTTCACGCGGTTGCCGTAGACCTCGGCGCCGTTTTTGAGCGACTCGGTCTTGCGGATGTCGATGCGCACCGACGCGTAGTATTTCAGCGCCTTGCCGCCCGTCGTGACCTCGGGGTTTCCGTACATCACGCCGACCTTCTCGCGCAGCTGGTTGATGAAGATGACGATGCAGTTCGATTTCGCGATCGCGCCCGACAGTTTGCGCATCGCCTGGCTCATCAGCCGCGCCTGCACGCCGACGTGGGACGCGCCCATCTCGCCGTCGATCTCCTGCTTCGGCACCAGCGCCGCGACCGAGTCGACGACGATGATGTCGATCGCGCCGGAATTGACCAGCGCCTCGGCGATCTCAAGCGCCTGCTCGCCGCAGTCGGGCTGCGAGATCAGGAGATTATTGGTGTCGACGCCGAGATGCTTGGCGTAGACCGGATCGAGCGCGTGCTCGGCGTCGATGAACGCCGCTTCTCCGCCCGCCTTCTGCACCTCCGCCACGACGTGGAGCGCGACGGTCGTTTTGCCCGAGGATTCGGGACCGTAGATCTCGGTGATCCGCCCCTTCGGGATCCCGCCGACGCCGAGCGCGAGGTCAAGCGACAAACTCCCGGTCGAGACCGCCTCGACGTTCATATTGCTGACCTCGCCGAGCCGCATGATCGACCCCTTTCCGCAATCGCGCTCAATGCGCGAGATCACGGTCTCGAGCGCCGCTTTCTTGTCGCCCTGCGCGACGGGTTCGTTTTTTACGGTCGTTTTCTTTGCTGCCATTGTGTTCGTCTCCTTGTGTTTTTTGTTTTACGCGTACAGTATAGCGCAAGTAAGGTGCAATAAAACGGACGTTTAAAGGTCGATCTTCACGGCGCCGCGCGGACGGATCGAAAGCCGCATCACGCTGCCCGCGCCGAACACGGCGTCAAGCACCGCGGCGTACCCCTCGGAGAGATCGCGTTTGACGAACGCCTGGATCGTCCCGGCGAACCCGCCGCCGTGAACGCGGCAGGCGCAGCCCTTGCCCGCGAGCAGTCCGTCGGACACGGCGAGCGCGAGCGAAAGCCCCTGCTCTTCGACGTTGGCGTTGGTATAGACGTTCTGCAGATAGCAGAAACTCGATTTTCCCGACGCGTTCACCCCGTCGAGGAACGCCGCGAGGTCGCCCGCTTTCAGCGCCGCCGCCTGCCGCTTCACCCGCTCGTTTTCGCGGACGAAATGCAGGGCGCGGAGCAGGGCGCGGTCGCCGACGGTGCGGCGGAGGATCGGCGCGTTTTCAAGCAGTTGGTTTTCGGTGATCCCGCGCAGGACGCTCTGCCCGAAGAAGGCGGCGACCGCCTTCATTTCCGCGGGGATCGAGGCGTAGTCGGCGTTGAGATCGGCGTGGTTGCCGCCGGTGTTGACGATCATCAGATCGTAGCCCGCCCGGGAGAGCGAGAAGGGGATGGGCTCGATCACGGGGGATTCCGGATCGGCGAAGTCGATGTAGACGAAGCCGCCGACGGCGCACGCCGTCTGATCCATCAGTCCGCTCGGTTTCCCGAACCAGACGTTCTCGGAATACTGCGCGATCTTCGCGATCTCGGCGTTGTCGGTCCTGCCCTCTCCGTAGAGGTGGTTCAGGATGTTGCCGACCATCACCTCGAACGCCGCCGAGGACGAGATCCCCGACCCTTTCAGGACTTCGGTGACGGTATAGGCGACGAACCCCCCGACGGGAATCCCGCGGCGGCGGAACCCGTCGACCATCCCGGCGATCAGGGCGCCGCTCGAAAAGTCGGGCTGCGACGAAGGATCGCTCGTCTCGGACAGTTTGATCCGATCCTCGGGATAGCCCTCGCTCTGCAGCCGGATCTCGCCGTCGCACTTCGCCGCGACGGCGATGATGTCGCGGTCGATCGCCCCGGCAAGCACGCAGCCGTGGTTATGGTCGGTGTGGTTGCCCGAGATCTCGCTCCGTCCGGGGACCGAGAAGAGGCAGACCTCGTCGCGCTCGCCGTAGAGTTCGGTGAAGCGTTCGATCGCCTTGATATACCGCTCGGTCTCGGCGGGGATATCCCGGTACAGGTCGGCGTGCTTCGAGAGCGCCCCGCCCTTCAGTTTTTCGATCAGTTCTTTTGCGTTCATGTATTCTTTTGTCCTCCGACAAGTTGTGATCTCATTGATCCGAAAGCCACGCCGCCACGGTCGTCTCCGCGCGCGCGAACAAGTCGTTTGCTCCCCCGTCGAGCCAGACGATCCCGGGCTGCGCCCTAAACCAGGTCAGCTGGCGTTTGGCGTAACGGCGGGTGGCGAGTTTAATCTCTTCCGCCGCCTCTTCGGGGGTCGCGTTCCCCGCGAAGCAGGGGAGAAACTGGCGATAGCCGATCGCCTGCCCCGCCGTCGTGCCGGGGGCGAGGTACCCTTTTTCCCAAAGCGCCTTCGCCTCGGAAAAAAGCCCCGCTTCCATCATCAGATCGACCCGTCGGTCGATCCGCGCGTAGAGGTCGGCGCGGTCGGGAAAGTCGAGCCCGAGCGTCAGACAGTCGAAACGCGCCGCCCGCTCGCGGCTCTCGCGGTCGAAGACGCTTTTCGGTTTCCCCGTCAGTCGGTAGATCTCGAGCGCGCGCACCACGCGGCGCAGGTTGTTCGGATGGGTGGCTTTGGCGGAGGCGGGATCGACCGCCGCAAGTTCGGCGTAGAGTTCCCGCCGTCCCTCTTCGCTCTCCCCGCGCGCAAGGAGTTCGGCGCGCAGGGCGGGGTCGGAGGGCGGAGCGGCGTCGTGCCGCCCGGACAGCGCCGCGGCGAGGTAGAGCCCCGTCCCGCCGCAAAAGATCGGCAGGCGGGAGCGCGAAAGGATGGTTTCGGCGACCCTTGCCGCCTCGTCGCCGTAATCGGCGGCGGAACAGGGTTCGTCGGGGTCGAGAATATCGATCAGGTGATGCGGCACGCGCGCCCGTTCGGCGTCGGTCGGCTTGGCGGTGCCGATATCCATCCCGCGGTAGACCTGCATCGAGTCGCAGGAGACGATCTCGCCCCCGAATCGCTCGGCGAGCGCAAGCGCGAGCGCGCTTTTGCCCGACGCGGTCGGCCCGACGACGGCGAGGACCGATCGGTTCACGGGATCAGCCCCTCGAGCCACGCGAGAAGATCGCGGTAGAAGTCGTCGCGCCCGATCTCGTTGTGCAGTTCGTGACGGAACCCGGGATAGAGCCGGAAGGTCAGTTTTTCGTGTCCCGTTCCCTCGATGGTTTTCGCGACCTTCGTTACGCCCTTCCCCCAGCCGCCGACGGGATCCATATCCCCCGACGCGAGGAAGATCGGCAGATCTTTCGGGTATGCCTTCGCCGTTTTCTTCGCGTTGCACTCGCCGAGGATCGAGAAGAGTTCGCGAAACGCCCCGGCGGAAAACGTAAAGAGCGTGGCGGGGTCGTCCTTGAAGCGGTCGAGCCACTCCCGGTCGCGGGAGATCCACGCGTCGGCGGGCACGCCCTTTTCATAGCGCGAATTGTAGGAGCCGAAGGCGAGTTTCTCAATGAACTTCGCCTTGTGATTTGCGCCGAGCAGCCAACTTGACAGGGCGGCGAGGGTCTTCGCCACCGGGAGAACGGGGTTCGGTCCCCCCGTCCCGAGGATCACCAGCCCGTCGAGATCGTTCCCCCAACGGGAGGCGTAGACGCGCACGAAGAACGATCCCATACTGTGCCCCAGCAGAAAGAAGGGCAGGTCGGGGTGCTCGCTCTTCGCCTTTTCGGTCACGAAACGAAGGTCGCGAAGAACGAACTCGCGGGCGCCGCGCTTGCCGAAAACGCCGTACTCTCCCCCGTCCTCGGCGGTCTTGCCGTGTCCGAGGTGGTCGTCCGAGTAGACGGCGATCCCGGCGGCGTTCAGCCGCGAGATCATCTCGACGTAGTGTCCGGTGTGCTCCGCCATGCCGTGCGTGA
>CAMJDE010000206.1 GCA_946404295.1 uncultured Clostridia bacterium
TCTCGAACGGGAACTTCTCGGTCTTTCGCGAGAGCCGCGACCGGCGCGTGCGCGAGGACGCCTTCAAGGGGTATTTCGGCACCTATCACAAGTTTATCAACACGACCGCCGCGCTCTACGCGGGGGCGGTCAAGTCCGCCTCTTTCTACTCGGCGACCCGCCGCTACGACGGCAACTGCGAGGCGGCACTCTTCTCGAACAACGTCCCGGTCTCGGTCTACGATTCCCTGATCGAGGCGGTGCACGACGGGCTGCCCGCGATGCAGGAGTATCTGAATCTTCGCCGCGAGGTGCTGGGGCTGGATACGATCGACGTGTTCGACCTCTACGTTCCGATGGTCGACGACGTGGATTTCAAGATGCCCTACGAAAAGGCGAAGGCGCTTGTGCGTGAGGCGGTCGCGCCGCTCGGAGAGGATTATCAGAAGGTGCTTGACCGCGCCTTTAACGAGCGCTGGATCGACGTCTACGAGAACAAGGGTAAGGAGTCCGGGGCGTTTTCGACGGGGGTTTTCGGCGTGCACCCCTACGTGATGCTGAATTATACCGACACGCTCGACGACGCGTTCACGCTCGCGCACGAACTCGGACACGCGATGCATTCCTATTATTCGGATACGACGCAGGACTATGCCAACCACGATTACCGGATCATGGTGGCGGAGGTCGCCTCGACGGTGAACGAGGTGCTTCTGACCAAGTATCTCCTGAAAACCGAGACCGAGCCGAAACGGCGCGCGTATATCCTGAACCACTTTCTCGAAGGGTTCCGCACCACCGTTTTCCGCCAGACGCTGTTCGCGGAGTTCGAACGCAAGGCGCACGCCCTCTACCGCGAGGGCACGCCCCTGACGGCGAAGACGCTCTCGGGGATCTATCTCGACCTCGAGTCGCGGTATTACAGCGCCGCGAAGATGCAGGAACTGATCGCCGACGAGTGGTCGTATATCCCGCATTTCTACCGTCCCTTCTACGTCTATCAGTACGCGACCGGGTTCTCGTCCGCCGTCGCGATCGCAGACGCGATCACGAGGACCGGGAACGCCGCCGATTACCGCCGCTTCCTCACCCTCGGCGGGAGTGATTACCCGATCGAGGAACTCAAGGTCGCCGGCGTCGACCTTACCTCGCCCGAAACCGTGCGGAATGCGATGAAGGTCTTTGCCGAGACCATCAAAGAGTTCAAAGCCGCGCTCGGGAAGTAACGGGGGGACGTTCGCGCTTTCTTGAAAGAAAGCTTGGCAAAGAACTTCAATAATGGGATATTATTGAAGAGCAAAACGGCGTTTCGACGCCGTTTTGCGGTTCTATAGCCGGATCTTTGCCCTTTCTGTTTGCTCTCCGAAGGCGGGACGACGCGGGAACCCCCAAACCGTGCAAGCACGCTTCGGGGAACCCCTTGCCCCGACGCCGTCCCCTACCGCTCGCGCGTTTTCCGCTCTTCCTGCTTTTGGTCTATCATCACGTCGCGCGGCGATTATCGCCGCGCGGCACATCATTTTGCCGAAGGCAAAGCATCATCGACCGCGAGCGGTCGGCATCATGGGGCAACGCCCCGCATCATTGCGCGTCCTTGCGCACCGGGCGCCTGCAACTCGCGCGACCGTGCAACGGTCGCCCCTCCCCCCTATATCACGAAGCCGCGTGCAGTTTCCGCTGCGCGCGGCTTTTTTCTTTTTCCCTTCCCCGCTCCGACATTCTTCCCCATTGCGCGGGTGATAGAATGGAAGCGGAAGAAAAAACGATCCGCCGAAGGCGGATGAAAGGAGAAACGAAAATGGTTCAAAAACGAATGGGGTCGCCCGGATTTCCCGCGGCGGCGGGGGTCGCGTTCACGCTTGACGGGTCGGCGCTGACCGCCCGCGTCACGGGCGAGATCGACCATCACGCTGCGCGCAGACTGCGCGAGGAGATCGACGGCGAGGTGTTCCGCACGCTGCCCGGATCGCTGACACTCGACCTGTCGGGGGTCGGGTTTATGGACTCGGCGGGTCTGGGGCTGATCCTCGGACGTCTCAATCTGATGACGTCGAGAAAGGGGGTTTTGCGGCTTTCGGGGCTGCGTCCCCCCGTCGCGCGGATCCTGATGCTTGCCGGGGTCGAACGGCTTCCGGGACTGATCCTGCCGGGTCAGGGGGACGAAATGCCGAGCGGGACGCCCGCCGCGGTCAACTGATTATCCATACGGAAAGGAAGAAAAGATGAGAACGAAACAGACGATACTGAACGAATTCGACTGCGTTCTGCCTGCGAAAAGCGTGAACGAGGGGGTCGCCCGGGCGCTTGTCGGGGCGTTCCTTCTGCAAATGGATCCGACGGTCGAGGACCTCTCCGACCTCAAATGCGCGACGTCGGAGGCGGTGACCAACGCCGTCGTCCACGGGTACAGGCGGCGGGAGGGAGACGGCGGCGCAGAGGGCAGGATCCTGCTCTCGGTCGCGATCCTCCCCGATCGCGTCGTGCGCGTGACGGTGAAGGATAAGGGGTGCGGGATCGAGGACGTCGCCCGGGCGCGCACGCCCCTCTTTACGACCGACCCCGCGGGCGAGCGGAGCGGCATGGGCTTCTCGGTCATGGAGGCGTTCACCGACAGACTCTCGGTGCGGAGCCGCCCCGGACGCGGAACGAAGGTTACATTTTATAAAAAGATGAAGTAAACCGATGGTCGCCGACGAAAAATACGGGAGCAACCCGGCGCTGCTCGACGCCGTGCGGGCGGGCGACGCAGACGCCGAATCCGCGCTCGTGGAAAACAACGCCGGGCTCGTCCTCTCGGTGGCGGCACGTTTTGCGGATCGCGGTTACGACCGCGAGGAACTGGTCTCGGTCGGGCGGATCGGACTGCTCAAGGCGATCCGCACCTTCGACCCCGCGCGGGGCTGCCGCTTTTCGACCTACGCCGTCCCGCTGATCTTCGGGGAGATCCGGCGTTTTCTGCGCGACGACGGTCCGATCAAGGTCTCGCGCGAGAAAAAGCGGCTGGCGGCGGCTCTCTCCGCCGAACGCGAGCGCGCCGCTGAGGCGGGCGAGGACGTCCGGCTCTCGGAACTCGCCCGCCGCGTCGGGGTCACGCCCGAGGAAGCCGCCGACGCGCTCGACGCCGTCTCTCCCGTCCGCTCACTTTCGGAATACGCCTACGGCGACGGCGAGGGTCCGACGCTCGGCGAAACCCTCTCGGACGACTCCGAAAACGAAAAGGCGTTTGATAAGATCGCGATCGCGCTTGCCGTCGAAAAACTCCCGGCGCTCGGAAGAAAAATCGTCCTGCTCCGCTACTACCGCGATCTGAGCCAGCAGAAGGTCGCCGATCTGCTCGGACTCACGCAGGTCAAGGTCTCGCGCGAAGAAAAGCGCGCGATCGAACGGCTGCGGCAGGAACTGTCCTGACGACCCGGTTTTCCGGGGCGCCCGACCGCCCGAAAAACGCCCGTTCGCCGGGGGCTCTTTTCACTTTGTGAATAAACTGTGAATTCTTGCAAAATCGCTTGATTTTTTCGGATCAATGTTTTACAATAGAGCATGAAATTGGCACTCGGGCTTTTTGAGTGCTAAATCAATCGTTTTATTTCCGAAAGGAACAGGAGGAAAAGACAATGAAACTGAAGCCCTTATCCGACCGTGTGGTGGTCAAGGCGATCGAGGCGGAGGAGACGACCAAATCGGGTCTGATCCTGCCGGGCTCGGCAAAAGAGAAACCGCAGGTGATGGAAGTGGTCGCGGTCGGCCCCGGCGGCATGGTGGACGGCAAAGAGGTCGCGATGACGGTGAAACCCGGTCAGAAGGTCATCACGAGCAAGTATTCCGGCACCGAGGTCAAGGTGGACGGCGAGGAATATACCATCGTGCGCGTCGGCGACATTCTCGCCGGCGTGGAATAAGTCGCAATAACGAGATCAAGAGAGGTAAACGATCATGGCAAAAGACATTCTGTACGG
>CAMJDE010000207.1 GCA_946404295.1 uncultured Clostridia bacterium
GCTCGACTGCCGCGCGCGCTGCATCAACGAGGAGATGAAGACCGCCGCCTCGTTTGCGATCGCGTCCCTGATCCCCGAAAACGAACTGTCCGAAACCAATATCATCCCCTCCGCCTTGGACAAGAGGGTTGCGCGCGCCGTCGCCGACGCCGTGATCGAAGCGGCGAAAAAGACGGGGGTTTCACGCCTTTTCGCCAAATGATCCGAGAAAATTGAAGATCTCGTTCACGTCGCCCGCCCCCATCACGACCATCACGTCGCCGGGGCGGGCGGCTTTTTTCATTTCAAACGCCGCCGTTTCAAAATCCGGGACCGCCGTCGCAGCGTCGCCGATTTTGCCGGCGAGGGTCGCGTTCGAGACCCCGAGATCGTCGGTCTCGCGCGCCGGATAGATCGGCAGGACGAGCACCCGGTCGGATTGGCGGAGCGCGGCGGCAAAGCCGCTCTCTTCGGCTTTCGTCCGGGAGTAGGTGTGCGACTGGAACGCGACGGTAAGGCGCCCCCGGCAGAGCGGACGAAGCGCCGAGAGCGACGCCGCGATCTCACTCGGGTGGTGGGCGTAGTCGTCGTACCAGAGCGCGCCGCCCCAGGTCCCCCGCAGGGTCAGGCGGCGGTCGGGGAGACGAAAGTCCGAGAGCGCCGCAGCCGACGCCGCAAACGGCACGCCGACCGCGTGCGCCGTAAGAGACGCGGCGAGCGCGTTTTGCAGGTTGTGCCGCCCCGGGACGGGGAGAAACAGGTTGACGACGGTCTCCCCGGAACAGACGAGTTCCGCTCGCGTCCCCGCCGCGCTCTCCCGGACGTTCCGGGCAACGAGGTCGGCGTCGCCGTCGGGGGAAAAGGTCAGGGTTTCGCCCGTCTCCCGAAGTGAGGCGAACGAGGGCGGCAGGATCGCCGTCCCCGCCCCGGCAAGATAGGTTTTCGCCGAGGCGACGAGCGAGGAAAAGTCGTCAAAGAAATCGACGTGATCGTATTCGAGATTGAGCAGCAGCGCGTGGGTCGGCGAGAAGGAGAGAAACGAGTTCGTGTACTCGCACGCCTCGACGAGAAACAGGGATCCCGCGCCGACGCGAAAGGTCGCGCCGTCCGTGAGCGTCCCGCCCGAGACCGTCGTCGGAGAGAGCCCGGCGCGGGTGAAGATCCGATCGAGCATCGCCGTCACGGTGGTTTTCCCGTGGCTGCCCGCGACCGTCACGCGGGTCGGGCTGTCCTTCATAAAATACGAGAGAAGATCCGAGCGGGAGATCAGCGGGATCCCGCGCCGCGCCGCCTCGAAAAAGGTCGGGTGGTCGGGCGGCGCCGCCGCCGTATAGATCACGGCGGAAACCCCGTCGGGAAGCCCCTTTCCCTCGGGAAAGACCCCGATCCCCGTCCCCGCGAAGTCGGCGCCGACCTCCTCGCGGCGATCCTCGCCCGCTGCGCGAAAGCCGTATCGGAGCGCAAGCCGCGCAAGCGAGGACATCCCGACGCCCCCGATCCCGAGAAACCAAAGGAACGCCGAGGGAGAAAGCAGGCGCGCCGTCCCGTCGGCGCCGCGCAGCGTGTTTTTCGTCATACGATCACCCCCGCCGACAGAATATGCGGCGACGGACGCCCTTGCTATTCATCATTTTGATATTCTTTTCACGAAATTGAAGAAATTTTTAATCAAAAGCGTATTTTATTAACATACTATTCACATCTTGCACATTATTTGTTCTTTCGTATAGTTTATAATAAAAGCGACTGTATGAGATCGACGTCCACGGAAAAAACTGTATTCCGGAACGGCACGGCGTGCACGCGCGGAGAGAGAGGACAAAAAAACCCATGCAGATCACCGATATCAAGATCAGAAAACTGTTCGAGGACGGACCGATGAAAGCGATCGTTTCGGTCACTTTCGACAACGCGCTCGCGGTCCACGACATCAAGGTCATTTACGCGCACGACCGCACCTTTATCGTGATGCCCTCGCGGAAGAACCCCGACGGCACCTACCGCGACATCGTACACCCGATCAACGCGGGGTTCCGCGCGTCGCTCGAGAACGCGGTGCTCGACGCCTACCGCGCGGCGGAAGTTGAGGCGAAAGAGGCGGGCGAAAGCGAAGCCGCGGCGGAGGAAGAACCGGCGACGGTATAAAAAAAGGATCCGAGCGATCGGATCCTTTTTTAGTTAGATTGCCGTCTGCGACGGCAGTTTTATTGTGCCTGACGGCACAGTTTCGGTTACCTCCAACTGCGCCGAAGGCGCAATATCACTCGGCGAAGCCGAATATAACTGCGCCGAAGGCGCAATACCACTCGGCGAAGCCGAATATAACTCGCCGAAGGCGAATATAACTGCGCCGCCTGCGGCGCAATATAACTCGAAAGAGGAGACCTGATCGCAATCAGGTCTCCTCTTTCACCGGTTCGGGCTCTTTTTCGTCGCAATAGGCGAAAAAGTCCAGCACCTCGCGCTCGTAGCGGTCGCGCTCGACGAGGTAACTCATCCCGTGGTCGGCGCCGGGAACGATCAGGAGCCGCTTTTCGGACCTGCAGGCGAGATAGTTCTTGTAGGTCATGGTGACCGGGACGAACTTATCCGCCGCGCCGTGCACGAACAGCACCGGGACGCGGCAGCACCGCAGGGCGTCCTCGGCGGAATAGTGGCTGTCGGAATTGTTCAGTTTCCTTCGGCAGATGTCCGAGGCGACGCGGGCGCGGAACCCGGTGAAGGGCAGATGCAGGTTCTTTTCGGTCACGTATTTCCAGATGGCGTAGGGCGAGGTGAAGCCGCAGTCGGCGAGGATCCCGTGTACGCAGTCGGGCAGGTTCAATCCCGACGCCATCAGCACGGTCGCCGCGCCCATCGAAATCCCGGCGAGGTAGAGCGGGGTCACGGCGTCCCCCCGCTCGGTCAGATAGTTGACCCAACTCTGACAGTCGAAGCGTTCGAGAAGCCCGAAGCCCATATAGTCTCCGCTGCTTCCCTTCTGCCCTCTCTGTTCGACGAAGAGGACGTTGCAGCCGTTGGAAAACCAGAAATCGTAGATCATCGCGAAGTCGCGCGACCACGCCGAACGCCAGCCGTGGAAGGCGACGACGGTGCGCTTCGCGCCGTCGACCCGGAAATAGTGCCCGACCAGCCGCGTGCCGTCAAACCCCTCGATCGCGACGGTCTCGTGGGGGAGGGACGCGAGTTTTTCGGCGTTCTCCTTCTGTTCGGCAAAGACGCGCTTCAGTTCGTCCGAACCCGCGAAGGCGTTGCGCCGCTTCTCAAACTGCGGCGGGTCCTTGCGGTCGATGGCGAACGAGAGCATCAGGCGGGTGACGGCGTAGGAGATCCCCGTCATCGCGGCGACCCCCGCCGACGCGGCGGCGATCGCGATCAGGATCGCGTTTCGTTTCTTTCGGTTCATTTTGACCTCCTTACAGAGTTCGGTCGGCTGCCTCCCGCTTCTCGAGGTTGTCGCGGGCGGTGGACAGCATCAGTTTGATCCGGTTGAGTTGGTTGACCTCGCTTGCGCCGGGGTCATAGTCGACGGCGGCGATATTCGCCTCCGGGAAGGTGTTTTTCAGCGTCTTGACGACGCCCTTCCCCATCACGTGGTTGGGCAGGCACCCGAACGGCTGGATGCAGACGACGTTCGGCACGCCCATTTTCAGGAGTTCGACCATCTCGCCGCAGAGGAACCAGCCCTCTCCGTACTGATTGCCGATCGAAAGGAAGGGTTCGGCGCCCTCGGCGGTATCGGCGATCGGAACGGGCGGGGTGAAGCGGCGGCTGGCGCGAAGCGCGTCCTCGGCGGGTCCGCGCAGGTGTTCGAGATAGAAGACCGCGGCGCGAGAGATCAGGGCGTTCTTGGTCGTTCCGCCGAGATACTTATGATGGAAATCGCGGTTGTAGAAGCACATCGTGAAGAAATCGAGGAAATCGGGGACGACCGCCTCGGC
>CAMJDE010000208.1 GCA_946404295.1 uncultured Clostridia bacterium
GGGGCGATCATCGCCGACGCTTCGACGTTTGACCGTTTGGATAAGTTGGCGGAAGTCTACGACTTGCTTCTGGCAAAAGACGACGTGATAGACGAGTTCGCCTGATTCTTTGATTTCATCATTCACGGGGGAAGAATATGACCGACCGGCAGGGAAATGGAACGAAGCGGGAGCCGCTGACCGCGATCGCGGAGACGATCGTGCGGGGGCGGTTCGTGATTTTTGCGCTTTTTATTCTGGCGGGGATCTTCTGCGCGCTGTCGCTCGGGCGCGTGCGGGTCAATCCCGATCTGACGATATTCCTCTCGAAGGAGACAGAGACGCGGCGCGGGATTACCGCGATGACGGAGGAGTTCACGACCTACGGCTCGGCGCGGATCCTGGTCGAGGACGTGCCCTACGACGACGCGGCGGCGCTCGCTTCGCGGATCGGGGAGATCGAGCACGTTTACGAAGTGGCGTTTGACGAGAGCGAGGCGCACTACAAGAACGGCAACGCCCTGTTCACGGTCTCGTTTGACGAGGACGCGTTGGGCGCGGGCGCGGGGGCGGCGATGGAAGAGATCCGGGCGCTGCTCGACGGGTTGCCCGAGGAGAGTTTCATTTCGAGCGAGGTCGGTTTCGACTATCAGAGCCAACTCGCGCGCGAGATGGTCGTGGTGTTGGCGCTTGCCGCCGCCGTGATCGTGGCGGTCCTGCTCTTCACGTCGCGGAGCTATTTCGAGATCGTGATCTATTTCGTCGTGTTTGCTGTGGCGGCGCTGCTCAATATGGGCACGAACTACTGGTTCGGCGAGATCTCGTCGATCACCAACACCGTCGCCGTGATCCTGCAGCTCGCGCTGGCGATCGACTACGCGATCATCTTTTCGCACCGCTATCAGGACGAGGCGGCGAAAACCGACGACGACCGCGCGGCGATCGTCCCGGCGCTGGCGCACTCGATCGTCGAGATCTCGTCGTCGTCCCTGACGACGGTGTCGGGGCTGGTCGCCCTGATGCTGATGCAGTTCCGGCTGGGGTACGATCTCGGGATCGTTTTGGCGAAGGGCGTGATCTGCAGTATGCTGACCGTCTTTCTTCTGATGCCGGGGCTGATCCTGCTCTTCCCGCGCCTCTTGAAAAAGACACGGCACCGCTCCTTCGTCCCGAGCGTCGAGCGCTGGGGGCGACTGCTGACCAAAAAGGTGCCGGTCTTTCTGATCCTGTTCGCCGTGATTTTACCGTTCGCGATCGTCTTTTCGCAGAGGACCGGGTACGCCTTCTCAAAATGGGGGATCACCGAGATCATCCCGAACGAGGAACGCCGCACCAAGATGCGGATCGACGAGGCGTTTCACGCGGACACGATGATCGCCCTGCTCGTCCCGGCGGGGGATTACGCGAAGGAAAAGACCGTTCTGGCGCGGGCGGCAGAGATCGAGGGGATCACGCAGGCGACGGGGCTTGCGAACGTGGAGTTCGCCGCGGGACGCACGCTGGTCGATCCCTTTACGGCGGGCGAGTTCGCCGACCTGACCGGGATCGGGGAGGACGACGCCGTGACGCTCTACCGCGGTTACGGGTTCGCGAGCGCGAACGCCGACCTCTTCCGCGCGCCGTCGACCACGCCCGTCCCGCTCGTCGACGTTCTGCTCTACCTTTTCCGTATGATCGATCGGGGAAGCGTGTCGCTTACCCCCGAACAGACGGCGCAGCTTGCCGTTTACCGCACGCCGATCGAGCGCGCCGCGAACCAATTACGGGGCAAGACGTGGGATCGCCTGATCCTCTCGTCCTCGTTACAGATCGAGGGAGACGAGAGCGAAGAACTGCTTGAAACCGTCCGCGCCGCCGCCGAAGAAGAGTACGGCGCGGGGACGGTGATGCTCGTCGGGGATATGACGAGCGCGCGCGACCTGCGCGCGTCGTATAAGTCCGACTCGATTCTGATCAGCGTGCTGTCGGTCGTGTTCGTGTTCGTGATCCTGCTCTTCACGTTCCGTAGCCCGATCACGGCGGCGGCGTTGGTTTTCGTGATCCAGGGGAGCATCCGCATCAATTTCGCGATCCCGTATCTTGCGGGCGAGCGTTCGGCGTTCGTGACGAATATGATCGTTTCTGCGATCCAGATGGGCGCGACGATCGACTACGCGATCGTGATGATGAGCCGCTACCGCGCCCGTCGCGCAACCGATCCGCCGCGTGAGGCGATGGTCAAGGCGGTAAACGACGCCTTCCCGACCGTCGTGACGTCGGGCGCGATCATGGCGGCGGCGGGGCTGCTTATCGCCTATCGGGTCAGCGACGTTTACGTCGGGCACATTGGGCTTCTGGTCGGGCGCGGGGCGCTGATCTCGATGATCCTTGTCCTCTCGGTCCTGCCGCAGTTGATCCCGCCGCTTGACCGCGCGATCACGGCGACGACGCTGCGTTTGCCGAAGAAAAAGCCGAAAACCCCCGCCGAACCCGCCTCCGAGCCCGCACCGGGCGCCGACGCGTAAGAGCGAGGGGGAACGACGCGGGGCGGGGAAACCCGCCCCGCGCGCGCCGGCTTCGAACTTTTTTTGTTTTACCTCTTTACAAACGCGAAAAAATCTGCTATAATGCATAAGGTCGAAAATTCGACCGCCTTTCGGGGGTGTAGCTCAGTTGGGAGAGCGTACGGTTCGCATCCGTAAGGTCATGGGTTCGAATCCCACCATCTCCACCAAACAGGGACGGGGTGCCGTAATGGCACCCCGTCCCTGTTTGGTGGGGGTTCGAAGCGGCGCTTCGAACCCATGCGTTTGCAGAGCAAACGCTAAACTCTCGCCATCCAATATAGTTTTCCTTCCTACAAAGTCGGGCGAGAGTTTGGGGGTAGCGACCGCTTGCGGTCGCGTCGAATCCCGAGCCATCGGTCACTTTTACCCTCGTCCCTGTCGCCGTCGAATCCCGAGCCGGAGGTAACAATTCTTTTTCTAATACGTTTTTTGTTAAACCACGATTGTTCTTATTGCTATGGCAAAGACGTGTTTTTTCTGAAAAAGGGAAGACACTTATACAAAGATGAAAGTATACTTTTAAGCAAACCACATATACTATAAGTGGGTGTCAAAGTAGGTCTGGTTTTATGCCATTGTCAAGGTAAGCGTCATGCGTTGACGCCATGAACCA
Source organism: uncultured Clostridia bacterium (assembly GCA_946404295.1). GTDB lineage: Bacteria > Bacillota > Clostridia > Oscillospirales > CAG-272 > UBA1740. Next base: position 3,139 of record CAMJDE010000208.1, read on the forward strand.
GCATTTGACACCTTTTTCATTTTTTTATTGCGTTAACTTCTTTCTTGTGTTATAATTAATAAAAAACCAAGGGAGTTATTCATCGCAAATGGAATTGTTCTGTATAGATGAGTCTGGTTCGATTAATAATCATTTGAAAACAGACAAGAGTTATTTTGTTATCGCGTTGGTTCGCGTAATCAATAAAGAGAAATTGCAGAGATGTTACAAACACTTTGTGTCGGAGAACATAGGACGGTTAAAGGAACTAGATCAAGCTGTCTATAAAAACGAAAAACTGGTTAAAGCAGGGAACAAGATGTTCTTGAATGGGAGGTTTCATGAACTAAAAGGGGCACAATTTGACCCAAATATGAAGCGCTCCTTTTTGAACAAGTTTTCTTTACCGGGAGTGTTTGAACTGTTTTTTATTCAGCTGGAAAACGATGCACTTTCAGACAACTTTTGTAATAATACGGCAAGAGGGTTTAATTATGTGCTGAAATTAAACTTTGAGTTTTTAATTAAACAAGGGTTTATTCCCTCTGATTGCGATTTTGTTTTAAACATTGATGAACGAAATGAGAAGACAGATGCAAAGAATTTGCTCGAAGAGTATTTGAACATAGAATTGAATACGGGTGGTATAACTTCAGGGCATTTTTCAGTTCACTATTTTGATTCTTCAAACAATAAAATAATTCAAATTGCCGATGTGTTTTCAAACCTTTTTTTTAGCTACTTAAAAACGAGAAACTATGAAAGAGAATTAAGGCAATTAAAACAAAA
>CAMJDE010000209.1 GCA_946404295.1 uncultured Clostridia bacterium
TTTTCGCCCCTTCGGATCAAGGTAAGCGCAACGGAACCCGCACAACTCTCCGTTGTGAGCTATAACATTGAATTTCTGACCGGCAACCCGGATCCCAACAGGAACGCCTGGTTGGCGCCTGCGACCCTTTGGTTTTGGGGTATCGATATCGTCGGACTACAGGAGGTCGAACCGGGTTGGGACAGCATCCTCACCACCTACATGAGCGGTTACAGCAGGGTTCAGGGCGATACGACCTGCGAAACTTGGCCGGAGATCTTCTACAAATCCACAAGGTTCAATAAACTGAATAGCGGCTGCAAGCATTATTCTCTTCTCTATCACCTGTATCCCAACGTTCCGACGTACGGCGCCGATCCCTCGAGAGACACGAAAAGCAGGATGTTCACCTGGGCGCTTCTTCAAGATATACCCACGGGCAAGAGGCTTCTTGTGATCTCCACGCACCTGCATTATCGCGCCGGCTCACAATTCACCCAAGATCGCGATGCGGATGCCTTGGTTCGTAACCACGAGATCCGCCTGATGCTCGCATGGCTCAATACTCAAACTTTCGTGTACGACGCGTTGGTGGTCCTCGGCGATATGAACACGGACTACACGGGCGGGCGCGGAAAGACCACAATCAACATTTTTAAGAACGAAGGCGGCTTTGCCGTCACCCGTGATTCCGCCCAAACCAAGGGTGATATTGGCGGAACGTGCGTGAATGACAACGCTCCCGGTACACGCAACCTCCGCAGTGAGTTCATCTTCGACTATATCCTGACCAGAGGAAACGTCGAAACCACGTACTATACGGTTTTAGACAACATACTCGACCACGGCGGAACGTCCTACCCGTCCGACCACATGCCGGTTTGGGCAGATATCCTCGTCTACTGATCGGAACGCAGTTCCGGCGAAATCCCGCGCGCGGCGCCCAAGCGGCGCCGCGCTTTTTTCCGCCGTTCGGGCGCGTCTTGACGGATCGCGCGGATCGTGGTATAATGAAAGCGGAAAACGAACGGAAGGAGCGCGGGATATGCTGATCGTCGGGATCGCCGGTCTTGTGATCGGGATCGAGTGCCGCTACTCCTATCTTGAAAAGCGCTGCGCCGCCTACGCGACCGAGGGGACGCCCGATTTTACCGTCACGGTCACGGACGCGATGATCGAAGAGGAAAAGGCGCGTGCCGTCACAATCCCCGCGGGCACCGACGACGGATATTTCGAAAGTCTCTGCGCCGCCCGCGGGATCGCGCATCGGCTGCCGACCTACGGCGCGTTCCTGTTTCACGCCGCCGTGATCGAATACAAGGGCGAGGCGATCGCCTTCACCGCGCCGAGCGGCACCGGCAAAAGCACGCATATCAGGAACTGGAAACGCGCCTTCGGGCGTGAGGTCGGGATCGTCAACGGCGACAAACCGATCCTGCGGTTTGAAAACGACGGTACGCTCGTCGCCTACGGCACTCCGTGGGCGGGCAAAGAGGGCTGGAACCGCAACGTCGGGCGCCCGCTCCGAGCGATCGTTTTCCTCGAGCGCGGCGGGAAAAATACGATCCACCCCCTCTCCCCTGCCGACGCGGCGCTCCCCGTGATGAACCAGATTCTGCTTGAGAGCGATCCCGAAACGGTGGACGCGACGCTTTCACTCGCCGACAGGATGCTCTCGACCGTCAAACTCTATCGGCTCGCCTGCACCCCCGACGTCGATTCCGCCCTCGTCGCAAAAAACGGTATTTTCGGATCCTGACGCGGCACAGACCGCAAAAGAAAGGGACAAGATATGAAGATCGTACCCGGTTTCGTCGTCCGCGAGGTAGGGGGCAAGACCCTTGCCGTCGCGACCGGCGCCACGGCAAAGAAGTTTCACGGCATGATCACGCTTTCGGGCTCCGGCAAGGAGATTTTCGAAGCGCTGCGGGAGGAAACGACCGAGGAGAAGATCGTCGACAAACTGCTCTCAATCTACGACGTCGACCGTGAAACGGCGGCGAAGGACGTCGCGCGCTTCGTCGCGGAACTGCGGAAGGCGGGACTGCTCCTTGAGTAAACAAAGCGCCGTCCGCGACGAGAAGCGGCGGGTGCTCGAGGAGGTCGGGGTCTACGTCAGCACCCCTCTCGGCAAGAGTATGCGCCCGATGCTCCGCGGCGGACGCGACAATATCCTCGTCGAGAAGCCGGCGGGACGGCTGAAAAAGAACGACGTCGCCCTCTATACCCGCGCCGACGGGACCAGCGTCCTGCACCGGGTCGTTCGCGTGCGTGAGCACGACTACGCGATGCGCGGCGACAACTGCGACTACACCGAGTATGGGATCACCGACGACGACCTTGTCGGCGTGATGACCGGCTTCTGGCGAAAAGATCGCTTCGTCACGCCCGACAACCGCCGCTATCGGCTCTATATCCGCTTCAACCGCGCGACCTATCCCCTCCGTTGGCTCCGCATCAAAACCGGAAAACTCCTCCGCAGGATCGGTTCGCGTATCCCGCCCCTGCGTTGGCTGTGGCGCAAACTGCGGCGGCGCTGAATCCCTTGATTTGCCCGTCTCTTGTTCTCTTCCCCACTCGTGCCCGGATTGAAACGCCCCCCGCAAATCGGCGCTCGTCTCCGCCTCCGTCGCGGCTTTGACACGCGTTTCGCCGCCGCCGGAACGCTCTCCCCGCCCGTACCGAGAAAAAAGCCGAAAAAACCCTTGACAAGCCCCGCGCGCCGTGATATAATATTCGGGCAAAACCGATTGACACCATGGCGGAATAGCTCAGCTGGCTAGAGCATTCGGTTCATACCCGACAGGTCGTTGGTTCAAATCCGACTTCCGCTACCAGGCCCGTTGGTCAAGAGGTTAAGACACCGCCCTTTCACGGCAGTAACGGGAGTTCGATTCTCCCACGGGTCACCAGAACCCCCCGGGGTGCTTCACGCACTCCGGGGGGTTCTGCTGTCCCGTGTCCGAATCGACTCCGCAAAGGGGGGCGCCCCGCCCCCTTTTGCGGCCAATTCTCTCTTAACGAAAAGTCTGACTGTCATTAGAACTGCCAGGTTTAATAATCGCTTGGCATTAAATGATTATACAATGGATTAATCAACGTTTTGATTTAAATCATCATTACAATACAAGAAAATGGTATTTAGAACATCGGTAAAAAGCCACAAACACTTTGCAACTAAAAGCGGAGTTACGCTCTTGGGGGAGATAGTTAAATGCGCCAATTCGTTTCGAACGTTTTGCCCCGCTCTCGATTCAATACTCTGTAACAAATAGAACCGAAGGTTTTTAATATGGATCTCTCCAAACGAATTGTTCAAATATGGATTATTTGAATTAAGCAAATCGCCTAGAGCGGTCTGGGTGTCCGGTACATACTTATCCTCTTTAGCAAGCCATCTATAGAAAGCCCTTAAGAGTTTCTCCAAAAGCGCGCAAGAAAACATTGCAGGTCCATAACACAATCCACCTATTGCATCTGCTTTTTCTTCCTGAATATTTTCGAGCATTTTTTGCAACATGCGGAACAAAATCTGGACATCGAATGATAACTGTTCTCCCTCAATCTCAAAATGATTCTCGATAAATGTAACTGCTTCCAAAACAAGATCTGAATAATCCACATAGACTTTCCGGGTAATAAGTATCTTAAGCATCATCGCAGTCCCTATCGTCTCTGTGAGAGCAAGGTGCTGCTGATGCTCCTCAGTATAAAAAGAATCTTTCGGAGATCGCGTTTGAATAAAGTCAAAAACAGAGGAATGAGGGTTGCAGTAATTGTTTAATCGGCTAGTAATTGCAACTTTCCCATTATTATTGTTGAATTCGTGCGTTATCGCAAGCAATCGAACTGTTCTTTCATCCGTTCTGTTCCATGCTTTTTCGAGTTCATTCATATCAAACGGAATGTCTGTTG
>CAMJDE010000210.1 GCA_946404295.1 uncultured Clostridia bacterium
CGTTTTCCCCTCGGCGTTCTGCGCGACGGCGTAGCCGCGCGACAGGGTGGCGAGCGGGTTCAGGGCGGAGAGGGTCGCGGCGAGGGCGGCGAACGCCTCCCGGCGCTTTCCCGCCGCGGTTTTCACGGCGACGGCGGCGCGGTCGGTCGCCCCGGCGACCTCCTGCATCCTGTCGCGCAAAAGCGTTTCGGGGCGGGTGAAGACCGGGCGCCCGGTCAGGGCGGCGAGCCGTTCGCGTTTTTGCCCGACGTCACGGGCGAGGACCCGGGAGAGCCGCGCGGGAAGCGCCGAGAGAGACGCGAGCAGATCGTTCTTGTCCGGCACCGCGAGTTCGGCGGCGGCGGAGGGGGTGGCGGCGCGCAGGTCGGCGACAAAGTCGCAGATCGTGAAATCGGTCTCGTGTCCGACCGCCGAGATCACCGGGATCCGCGACGCCGCGATCGTGCGGGCGAGTCTTTCGTCGTTGAAGCAGAAGAGATCCTCGAAGGATCCCCCGCCCCGCCCGACGACGATCAGGTCGATATCGTCCCGCCGGTTGAGCGTTTCGATCCCCGCAGAGAGTTCGGCGGGGGCGTCGGCGCCCTGCACGGCGGCGGGAACGATCAACAGTTCCGCCGGGGGAAAACGCCGTCCGAGAATACGGATCATATCACGGATCGCGGCGCCCGTCGGAGAGGTCACGATCCCGATCTTCTTCGGGTAGGGCGGCAGGGGGCGCTTGCGTTCGGGATCGAACAGCCCCTCGCCCGCCAGTTTGGCGCGCAGTTTCTCGTAGGCGAGCCAGAGCGAGCCCACCCCGTCGCGGGAGAGCGCCGAGACGTAGAGTTGGTAGACCCCGTCCCTCGGATAGAGCGTCACGCTTCCCCGCGCGACGACCGAAAGCCCGTCGGAGAGCGGGAACGAAACGGTCGCGGCGCGCGAGCGGAACATCACGCAGCGGATCAGTCCCTCGCCGTCCTTGAGCGAGAAATACAGGTGCCCCGACTTGGGCTGCGAGAGGTTGGAGATCTCGCCGCGCACCGACACCGACGAAAGGACGTCGTCGCCGTCGAGGAGGGTTTTGACGTAGGTATTCAGCTGTGAGACCGAGAGCACCCCGTCGTTTTTCGGGACGGTTCCGGAAAAATCGAAAGTCTCCTGATTCACGGGTTCTCCTTTCCCGCCCTCTCGCGCCGATAGGCGCGGGCGGCGAGGGCGGCGATCCCGACGGCGTTGTCCGACGAGAGCGCGGGTTCGGCAAACGAGGCGGCGAACCGCTTTTTGATCGCGTCCTTCAGGATCGTCGAACTCATGACCCCCCCGGCGCAGAGCAGTTCGCGTTCGCCGTATCTTTCAAAGACCTGTTCGGTCATCGTGACGATCGCTTCGGAGAGATAGTTGAACACGAAGGCGGCGACCCGCTCTTTGTCGCCGGATTCGCCGTAAAGCCCCAGCGCAAGGTTCTCCAGCCCCGATAGATTGACGTAGCCGTCCGAGACGGCGGGCTTTTTCTTCGGGATCTTCCCGGTATACGAGAGCGCGAGTTTTTCAAGCCCGGGACCCGCCGGAAAGGGCACGCCGAGAGCGACGCCGATCCGGTCGATCGCCTGTCCCGCGTTGAGATCGCGCGTTCCGCCGACGATCGTCGAGCGGAAGCCGTTTCCGTCCGGCTCGACGGCGAGCAGTTCGGTCGTCCCGCCCGAAACGTGGTAGGCGTAGAAGGGACGGTCGAAGAGATCGGGGCGGCGCGCGGAAACCGTCGCCGCCGTCAGATGCCCCGCCTGATGCGAGAAGCGGTAGAGCGGAAGTCCCGCGACGGCGGCTGCGTTCGTCGCGGCGGCGACCCCCGCGAGAAAACAGGGCATATACGACCCGTCGCGGTCGCGGGGGCGTTCGGACACCCCGACGGCGAGCAGGGTTTTCCCCGCCAGAAGCGGGGCGAGACGCTCGGCGAGGAGCGGCAGATTCTTCACGTGCTGAAAAACGGCGTCCGACTGGCGCAGTCCGTGTTCGCCGTCGCCGACGGCGAGCGGCTGCTTGAGGTTGGCGATCACCCGGTCTTCCCCGTCGACGATCGCCGCCGACGTCGTGTAGTTGCTGGTGTCGAAGCCGAGGAAACAGACCTCTTTCATCCCTCGTTCGCGGGGCGCTTTGCGCGCACCTCCTCCGACTGCATCACGCGGTTCAGAACGCCGTTGACGAAGGTATAGGCGTTCTCCTCGTCGTATTTCTTCGAGAGTTCGACCGCCTCGTCAAGCGAGACGAGGGGCGGGATCTCCGGGCGGTACAGCATCTCGTAACAGGCGAGCCGAAGGATCTGGCGCGAGACGCGCGAGATGCGCGAGAGCGACCAACCGACCGAGGACGACGAGATCAGGGCGTCGATTTCGGGGAGGTTGTCGACGACCCCCGCAAGCGCCTCGGATATATACGGGTCCTCCCGTCCGTCGAAGTCGCGCACGCGGTCGCCTTCGAGTTCCTCCGCCGTCTTTTCGGGCGTATATTCGCGCGAGAACAGAAGCGACAGGATCGCCTCTCTCGCCTCCCGTCTCGACATTCCCTTTTCTTCTCCCATACTCAAAAAAGTCCTTTCTTTATGCGCAGATCGGCGATTTTTCCCGATCTTAATCATTCTATTCACTTTATTATACATTTATATTTGCGGTTTGTCAATCAATTCCGCGCACTTTTCCCCTGAATAAAATAAAAAAACCGCGGATTTTTGAAAGCGGCTTGCAATCGGCGGCGGGTTATGGTATCATAGTAACGAAAAAAACGCGGACTCCGCAAAAGAAAGGACGCCGTATGACCCCGAAAACCTTTATCCGGAAGATCCTCGTCTCCACCTGCGTCGTCGCCACCCTGATCTCGGTCTTTTTCTACTTTCTCGCCGCGATCGTGAACAAGGTCGAGTCGCTGATGGACGAGACGGCGATCACCTTCCGCCAGTTCCTTCTGATCCTGCTGTTCTCGCTGCTCGTCGCTCTGGCGAACCGACTGCTCTCCGTGAAGAGTCTGCACGCCGTTCTGCGGGTCGCGATCCACTACGCCACCCTGCTCGCCGCCTTCCTCGTGGTGTTCGTCGCGGCGGGAAAACTGAAGATCTCGGGCCCCGCTTCCGTCTTTCTTGCCGTGATGATCTTTACGGTCCTGTACGCCGTGTTCTTCGTCGCGGGCTATTTCCTCTCGCGCCTCTTCCGCGACGCCCCGGACGAACAGAAAAAGGCGGACGACGCCGCCTATCGTCCCCGCTTCAAGTAAGCGAAAAACGAATAAACAAAGCCGGACGGCGTTTCGCCGTCCGGTATTCTTTTTCGGTTTTTCAGGTTCTCAGGCGCAGGAACTTGTGGAAGGACATCTCGCCGTTGTCGTTGGCGACGAGGGCAAGCAGGATCCAGAACACCGTGACGTCCGAAAACGCGAGGTTTCCGAAGACGGCGGCAAAGAGGGTCAATCCCATCACGGCAAAGCCGAACTTTCCTTTTCTCGTCGAGAGAAGCGATACGAGCGAGCCGAGATAAAGGATCAGTCCGACCAGCCCCACCGAGAGGAAGACGCAGCCGATCGCGTTCATCTTGTCGGGGACGGCGACCCCGTAGGTTTCGAGGTACTTGCCGACGTTTCCGACGCCGCATCCGAAGAGCCGGATAAAGCCGCCGTGGTTCCCCGCCTGCCCCGCCGCCTCAAAGCCGGAGGTCAGGGCGGGATCGCGGACCATGGCGAACACCCCGTCGATCAGTTTCGACGCTCTGCCGCCCGTCAGGAGAACGGCGGCTCCGCCGCCGAGAACCAGCAGCGGGAAAACGATCTGGAGCACGATGCGCGAGGGTCTCTGATGCGTGAAACGGTACATCCCGTCGTAGGGATGGACGATGAAGTAGAC
>CAMJDE010000211.1 GCA_946404295.1 uncultured Clostridia bacterium
CTCGCCGTAACGCGACGGCACCGTCCAGCGCACGTCGCGCGCGATGCGGTCGCGCCGGATATAGTTGCAGTCGCAGGAGAGACGGTAGAAATAATCGGTCGCCGCTTTAGGGTCGGTCTTCGACAGTTCCTCAAAGCGCGCGATCACCTCGGAGGGGCGCGGGGTCAGGAGCGACGTCAGAGCCGTGTCGAACAGGTCGCGGTAGGTCACGGTGTCAGCGGGAATCAGCCCGGCGGCGACGGCGTGGTCGCAGAGCGTGCCGAGGATCTCGGGAAGTGCCCGCTCGCGCGGCTCGGGAAGCCCGCCGTCGAGCGTGACGGCGAGTTTGGCGGCGAGCCCGTTCGAGAGGAAAACGCGGTCAAGGGGGGAGCAAAGTCCCGTCCTCTCCCCGTAATCCAGCAGGTCCGCGATCGCCTGTACGACCTCTTCTGTTCCGATTGTTTTCATATCGTCGCACCCTTCTTCGTTCCGGCGCTCTCCGGCGCCGGTTTCCAAAACAGTATTATAGCACAGTTTTTCCCGTCTGTCCATACGCGTGGACGGGCTTTTTTTCGTTTTTGCCCGCGCCTCGCCGATCCGCGAGAGCGCCCGCTCGCAAGGCGGGATCAAAAGACACGCGACGGTCAGTTTCGCCCCGTCGGGCAAAAGGAAAGGGAGAACCGAGATCCGCAGGACCGTTAGCGGATCGTTCGCCGTCACGACCCCGAACCAGACCGCCCCCGCGAGGTAGCAGCAGAGCAGACCGGACAGGAAGAAGAGCGGGCGGAGCCGACGGTGAAGCCGTCCGAATCCCGAAAGGAACACGCAGGGGAAATAGCCGAGGATAAACCCGCCCGTCGGACCGATCAGGACAGAATACCCCCCTCTGAACCCGCTGAAAACCGGGACCCCCACCGCACCGATCGCAACGTAGACCAACACGGAAAGCAATCCTTCCACGGGTCCGAGCAATCCCCCGCAAAGGAAGAGAAAGAGGGTCGCGAGGGTGACGGGGATCGCGCCGATCGGCACCGTCAGGGGGCATGCGACCGAGAGCAGCGCCGCGAAAACGGCGGACGTGACAAGGCGCCGGAGCATCCGGCTGCGGTCGGTCACGGTTCCGCCTCCGGGCGGACGCTGACCTCGCCCGAACAGAGCGCCTCCGTCGTCCCGTCCGCGTAACGGACGATCAGTTCGCCGCGATCGTTGACGCCCTCCGCCAGCGCCCGGCAAACGCTCTCGCCCCGGTGGACCGTGACCGCGCGACCGAGCAGGATCGAGCGGCGACGGCTCTCGGAGAGGATCTCGGGGGCGTAGGGAGAGGCGGCGACGCGCTCGATCTCAGCGACCGCTTTTTCGATCAGGCGCGCGCGGTCGGGGACGCGTCCCCCCTCGGCTTCGACCGTCGTGGCGATCGCGTCGAGTTCGTGCGGGAGCGTACCGCGAAGATTGATCCCGACCCCGACGACGACAAACCGGGGCAGCCCCGTTTCAAGATCGGCGGCGGCTTCCGAGAGGATGCCGACGGCTTTTCTGCCGTTGAGATACAGGTCGTTGACCCATTTGATCCCGACCGAAAGCCCGGTCTCGCTCTCCAGTACCCGTGCAACGGCGACGGCGACCGCTCCGGTCAGCCCCGCCGCCTCGGAGAGCGGGAGGTTCGGGCGAAGAAGGAGACTGAAATAGGCGCCGCCAGCGGGCGACGAAAAACTGCGTCCGCGCCGCCCGCGTCCGCCCGTCTGGGTCTCGGCGACGACCAGCGTTCCCGCCTCGGCGCCCTCTCCGGCGAGCGCGTAGAGATCGGCGTTGGTCGAGCCGGTCTCGCGGGAAAAGATCACCCTCCGCCCGCTTCCCGCAAAGGCGCGGAGCAGCGAGACTTCGTAGGCGCGCGCCCCCTCGGAGAGCAGGCGGTAGCCGTTGCGCGGGTCGCCCGGGATCGCGTAACCGCCCTCACGGAGGGCGTTGATCTGCTTCCAGACCGCCGCCCGCGTCACCCCGAGCGACGACGAGATCTCCTCGCCCGAAACCACGTCTCCCGCGGCGAGCGCGGCAAGGATCCTTTCCCGGTTGGGATTGTTCTTCACGGGTCTTTCCCCCTTCCCTATCATTCCGGGACGATTATAGCACGCCGCGAACGGATTGTCAACCGTTTTTGAAAATCGGTTGACAAAAAACAAATGAAGATCCCCCCTGCATAACGGGGGGATCTTTATTCAGTCGTCGATCGAACCGTGTTCGACCTCGTACAGCGCGTCGTTGAGGACCGTTTGGACCCGGTCGAAGAAGCCGAGCGCCTCGATCCGACGGTATGCCTCGCGCCCGATCGCGATGTAGCCGAGGCGGTTCAGGTTGAAGGGGTAGCGGGTCGGGTTGTTCACGTCGCGGAGCGAGACCGGGATCTGCCCGGTCGGGATCACGGCGAGATCGGTCTCGGTCGGTTCCAGGTTCGCCGCCTCGAGCCCGTGTTCGTTCAGGTATTCGCGGGCGTTCAGGTAATGGTCGCCGAACGCCGCCTCAAACGCCGCTTCCTCTGCGGCGGTGCTGTCGATCCGCCCGATCACAAGGTAGAAGCCCTCTGTGTAAAGGTCCTTATCGGAGAGCAGTGCGATATGCTGTTCGATCAACTCCTCGACCGAATCGAAGCCGCCGTTCATTCCCATCCAGATGATCGGGAACATTTCGCGGTTCTCCTGCGACTGCCGCGTGATCAGCCGCGCCCCCGCGGGGAAGGTCGTCTCCTCGCCCTCCTCCAGGCGAACGAAAAGGTATTCAACGGGGTCGGAGGACGTCTGGGGCTGCAGAATGCCCGACACCCGGTTTCCGGTCGCCTCGTCGTAGAGCAGGACGTTTTCGAACCGCTTGCTCCCGCCGATCAGGGGGTAAATATAGTCGCCGCGCTCGGTCCGGAAGGAGACTCTCACGTTCTCACATTCCTTCGGGACGGTCACGGGATCGGTCAGAATGATCTCGTAGGCGCCGTCCATCGCGAGCGTCGTCGGGGTCGATTCGCCCGACACGCCGTAACGCGCGATGGTCACGGAGGGGAGCGCGAACCGTTTTTCGTTGGTATGTACGATCCGCTTGAACTCGGAATCGACGGCGTCCTCGAACCGGAAGGGATTGGTGATCTCGTCGCTCACCATCTGCTGCAGGGCGAGTCCGTAGTCGGTCTTGTTTCCGCCGAGCCCCGCGGTCAGATTGTCGCCGAGGAGCAGAAAACCGGGCATCGCCTGATGCGCCAGTTCTTTTGCTTTCAGATAGATCTCGTCAAGACGCGCAAGTTCGGCTTGCTCTCGCTTCGCCTCGTTCATCCGATACCGTTCGGTATTCTCGCGGGACGCGATCGCCTGTTTCGCCTCGACCGAGCCGATCACGACGCCGGCGACGATCGACGCGACGACCAAGACCGCCGCGAGCACGACCAGGATCGCCTTCGGTCCCATATCGCGGAGTTTTATAAACCATCTGTCCACGTTGCGCGCCTCCTTTCCGACGTTTTCCGCGTCGATTCCTTCTACAATAATCCATGATTGTAAATGGGTATTGTAAATATAACATAAATACAAGCTTTTGTCAACGGATTTTCGGAAATGTGACGAAAAAAGTCAAAAAAAGTGAACAGCGGGAGCGATTGATCCGGGGCACGATTATTCACTCCGCACGACTGCTCCCGAAATCTCTCTTTTCTCCGTCAGTTTTTTCTTGACTTTCCCCCGAGAATATGATATACTACATCCGTTCGATGGGGTATAGCCAAGCGGTAAGGCACAGGACTTTGACTCCTGCACTCGCTGGTCCGAATCCAGCTACCCCAGCCACAAGAGGGGCGCGGTACAAGCCGCGCCTCTCTTGCGGTTGGGTATGCTTTCCCGGACCAGCG
>CAMJDE010000212.1 GCA_946404295.1 uncultured Clostridia bacterium
CCTCTCCTGCGCCCCGGACGGCGGGATCCTGCACTACGCGCTGTCCGCTTCGGGCGAACTTACCCTCCTCGATACCCTTCCGCTCCCCTCGCCGAACTATCTCGTGATCCGGGGTGCGCGGGCGTTCGCCACCCTTTCCGCGCCCTTTCCGGGGTCGGACGAGGGCGGAGCGGTCGAACTCGCCGTCGCTCCGGACGGTTCGCTTTCCCGGGTCGGCGGGATCCGACCGACCGACGGGGAGGAACCCTGCCACCTCGCCTTTGACGGCGAAGACCTTTACGTCGCGAACTACGGGTCGGGCAGCGTCAAAAAGATGGGGGGACCGACCGTTTCCCACGAGGGGAACGGACCCGACCCGATCCGGCAGGAGGCGCCGCATTGCCATTGCGCCCTTCTGTCGCCCGACGACAAGTATCTCGTCGTCTGCGACCTCGGACTGGATACCGTTTTCGTCTACGACCGGGATCTCTGCGAGGTCTTTCGGGCGAAGGTTCCCGACGGCGCGGGCTGCCGTCACGCGGTCTTTTCGCGCGACGGGCGCTTCCTCTACGTCGAAAACGAACTCGGCTGTTCGGTTTCTGTCTTCGCGTGGAGCGACGGGCGTCTCTCTTATCGCTCGACCCTCCCGACCCGCACCTACGTCCCGCACGACGGACCCGACAAGGGCTCGGCGATCCGACTGTCCTCGGACGGGCGGCGGCTCTACGTGACCAACCGGGGCGAAAACGAGGTCGTGATCCTCTCATGCCGGGGCGAAAAACTCCGCGTGATCGGACGGGCGCCGACCGGGGGCGACGAACCGCGCGACTTTGCTCTCCTCGGGGGCGAGCGCTACGCCCTCGTGACCAATCAGTTCGGAAACACCTTCCGGCTTTACCGGGTCCGGGGACGGGCGAAAAACCGCCTGCAAACGCTCGGGACCTTCCCGCTTGTCGGCGCGATCTGCGTCGCGTGCCGCGAATAGAGGAAAAGGGCGCGAAAAAGGGAAAAGTAGGGGATTTCCCCTTGCTTTTCTCTTTTTTTTATGTTATACTGTATAAGTCAAATTATGCTTTTCGGAGGTCCGTTCGGAAATGTCCGTCCAAAAATCCTACTTTGAGTTGGCGCGCGACCCTTCGTTCTGGGAGAGGGTCCGGACGTCGCCGGATTACGCGCCGGTTCGCAACTATCTGCTGAAGAAGTGGGAGGGTTACCGCGACTGCGTGATCCCCGCGCTCAAATACAGTGATTTCCGCAAGTTTTTCGACGTCGGTGAACGCGATACCTACGAGGACAGTTACTATCTGCGCCGCCGCATCCTGATCGTCGCGTCGCTGCTCGCCGTGATCTATCCCGACGAGCCCGCGTACCTGACGCGCCTCGAGGACGTGATCTTCGCCGTCGGGAGCGAATACAGCTGGTGCCTCCCGGCGCATATGCGCAACCCGATCGACGACGATTTCGCCAACCTCGACCTGTTCGCCTGCGAAACGGCGTCGGCGTTCGGCGAGATCTACGTGCTGCTCGGCGATCGGCTCTCGCCCATGATCGCCGCGATGATGAAGCGCGAGACCGAGCGCCGCGTCATCGACTCGTACCTCTCGGAGAGACAGTTCTGGTGGCTCTCCGCCAAGCACAACTGGTCGGCGGTCTGCGTCGGCGCGACGGCGACGGCGGTCTTTTGCTTCCGTCCCGACCTGTTTGAAGAGTTGATTCCGCGCTTCCGTTTCTCGATGGATTGCTTTCTGTCGGGGTACGGCGAGGACGGCTTCTGCCTCGAGGGGATCGACTACTGGCAGTACGGCTTCGGCTATTTTCTCTGCTACGCGGAGATGGAACGCTACGCCACGGGCGGCAGATACGACTATTTCAAGAATCCGAAGGTGCGGAAGATCGCGACCTATCAGCAGAAGGTCATCATCAACGGTACCGCTACGGTCAGCTTTTCGGACGGTTCGCGCTACGCCGACGTCCGCCCCGGGATCACGCATTTCCTGCGCCGCGAGTACGGCGAGGAGATCGAACTTCTCCCCGGCTCGACCGAGGGGATCGCCGAGGGGTGCGCCCGCTACTCGCTCGCGACCCGTGAGATCGCGTGGTTCGATCCCGCGCTCGGGGTCGAACCGGTGAAGGCGAATACCGTTTACCGCGCGGAGGACGCCGAATGGTGGATCGTGAAGAATCCGGGCTTCGGATTCGCGGCGAAGGCGGGGAACAACGACGAACCGCACAACCACAACGACATCGGCTCCTTCATCGTCGCCTCGGACGGCAGACAGGTCTTCGGAGATCTCGGCGCGGGGCTCTACACCCGCCAGTATTTCCGCAACGAGACACGCTACCAAATCATCAACTGTTCCTCGCTCGGTCACTCGGTCCCGTATTTCGGCGAAACCGTCCAGAAATACGGAAAGGAGTACCGCGCGACCAACGTTACGTACGGCGAAAACTCCTTTTCCTTTGATATGGAGGGGGCGTACGGCGACGAAAACCTCCCGTCGCTCTCACGCGCCTTTACCGTCTCGCCCGACGGCGTGACCGTCACCGACAAGATCGATTGGAGAGGGGAAGCCCCCGCCGTCGAACGCTTTATGCTCTGGGATGAACCGACCCTCTGCGACGGCGGCTTTACCGTCCGTGGCGTGACCTGCCGCTTCGTCGGTCGGGTCGCGAAAGCGACCGTCGTCCCGTTTGAATACGAGATCCACCACGCAGGCGGCAGGACCCGCGGCGCGTATTTCGTCGACGTCGAACTCGAAAAGGGCGCCGACGCCTTCACGCTTGAGATCAGATTCTGACCCAGAGAGGAGAGAGCCGGGATGACGGGTGAAACGACCCCCTTCGACGTCCTTTACCGGGACCGCGACCTGATCGTCGTGAACAAGCGTCCCGGGCTGCTCTCCCAACCCGACGCCGGCGGAGATCCCGATCTTCTGTCGCTCCTGTCGCGCGAATACGGCGGTCCCGTCTATCCGGTCCATCGCCTGGATCGCGGGGTCGGCGGGCTGATCGCCGTCGCCTCGAGCGAGCGGGCGGCGCGCGTCCTGTCTGCGCAGGTAGCCGGGGAAAGCGACGCTTTCCGGAAGGAGTATCTAACCGTCGTTCACGGTCGCTTCGACGACGCGGCGGGGGAGATGACCGACTTTCTGCTCCGCGACGCCGGACGGACCCGGACGGTCCCCGAGGGAACGAAGGGCGCGAAGCGCGCGCGCCTCGCCTACCGGGTCCTTGCGGAGAGCGGAGAGGGCGGAACGCCGCTCTCGCTCCTTGCCGTGCGGCTCTATACCGGGCGGACGCATCAGATCCGCGCGCAGCTGTCGGGCGCCGGGCATCCCGTCGCGGGAGACGGCAGATACGGCGCGCACGACCGTTTTCCGCCGCTCGCGCTCTTCTCGTCCCGGCTCGCGTTTCCGCATCCCGTGACGGGGAAGATCCTTGCGTTTTCGGTTCTGCCGGGGACGACCCCCTTCGACTTGTTTTCGATCCCCGATCCCGGGGAGAAAGGTTTTTTTGATGACTGACGCCGAGAGAACGTTTCTGCAGACGCTTCGCGCCGCCGCGTCGGGGCTCGATTACGAGATCCCCGCGACGGTCGATCCCGTCGCGCTGTATCGGATCGTCCGCCGTCAGCATCTTTCGGCTTTCCTTTGGAAGATCGGTTCCCGCCTGCCCGCCTCGCGTCTTCGGGACGCGTGGGAAAGGGAACGCGACAGCGCGGCGATGAAATCCCTTCTGCAAAGCGAGGAAAAGGAGACCGTCGACCGGGCGCTCTCTGCGGCGGGGATCCGCTTTCTCTACCTGAAAGGCGCCGTCGTCAAGGAGTATTGGGACGACCCCGCCTTCCGCTATATGGGCGATATGGATTTCCTCTACGAGGG
>CAMJDE010000213.1 GCA_946404295.1 uncultured Clostridia bacterium
AAACTGATCCTCGTCACCGCCATCACCCCGACCCCGGCGGGAGAGGGGAAGACCACGACCACGATCGGGCTCGCGGACGGTCTGCGTCGGATCGGTAAGGACGTGACGGTCGCTCTGCGCGAACCGTCGCTCGGTCCCGTCTTCGGCATCAAGGGCGGCGCCGCCGGCGGCGGCTACGCGCAGGTGATCCCGATGGAGGACATCAACCTGCACTTCACCGGCGACTTCCACGCGATCGGCGCGGCGAACAACCTGCTTGCCGCGATGCTCGACAACCATATCCAGCAGGGCAACGCCCTCGGCATCGACCCCCGCAAGATCACCTGGAAGCGCGCCGTCGATATGAACGATCGGCAGCTCCGCAACATCGTCGACGGGCTCGGCGGCAAGGCGAACGGCACCCCGCGTGAGGACGGCTTCGACATCACCGTCGCGTCCGAGATCATGGCGGTCTTCTGCCTCGCGTCCTCGCTCTCCGACCTGAAGGAGCGCATCTCGCGCATCGTCGTCGGCTACACCTACGACGACCGTCCCGTGACGGCGGGCGATCTCAAGGCGGCGGGCGCCATGACCGCGCTGCTCAAAGACGCCCTGAAACCCAACCTCGTCCAGACGCTCGAGGGCACCCCGGCGTTCGTGCACGGCGGGCCGTTCGCCAACATCGCCCACGGCTGCAACTCGGTCGTCGCGACCCGGATGGCGCTCAAGATGGGCGACTACACCGTCACCGAGGCGGGCTTCGGCGCCGACCTCGGAGCCGAAAAGTTCCTCGACATCAAGTGCCGGATGGCGGGTCTGGTTCCGTCGGCGGTCGTCGTCGTCGCCACCGTCCGCGCCCTGAAAATGCACGGCGGTCTCCCCAAAACAGCCCTCGCGACCGAGGACCTTGCCGCGTTGGAGAAGGGCATCCCGAACCTGCTCCGCCACGTCTCGAATATCAAGAACGTCTACAAACTCCCGTGCGTCGTCGCCGTCAACCGGTTCCCGACCGATACGGATAACGAGATCGACTTCATCATCAAAAAATGCCGCGAACTCGGCGTGAATACCGTCCTCTCGACGGTCTGGGCGGACGGCGGACGCGGCGGCGAGGCGCTCGCCCGCGAGGTCGTGCGGCTGTGCGAGGAGGAAAAGGGCGACTTCACCTTCTCCTACGACGAGAAACTCCCGATCAAGGAGAAGATCGAGGCGGTCGTCAAAAAGATCTACGGCGGCGACGGCGTCGTGATCCTGCCCCAAGCGGAAAAGCAGATCGAGCAGCTTGAAAAACTCGGCTTCGGAAAGACCCCGATCTGCATCGCCAAGACCCAGTACAGTTTCTCGGACGACCCGTCCAAACTCGGCGCGCCCGAGGGGTTCAAGGTCACGGTCAAGAACGTCAAGGTCTCCGCCGGCGCCGGCTTCGTCGTCGTCCTGACCGGAGACATTATGACCATGCCCGGTCTGCCCCGCGTCCCCGCAGCGGAGAAGATCGACGTGACGGCAGACGGAAAAATCACCGGTTTGTTCTGACGGCGGCTTCGCATACGGCGCAGACCGGAAAACAAAAAAGAAAGTACGATATTCTATCCGTGCTTTCTACTCTGTGCAATCTTTTCGCAAAGCAAACTGCAATTAATGTTGAAAAGCGCCCGCGATTGCGGACGCTTTTCTCCATTTGTTTTTATATTTTTGTTTTCCTATCCCCGTTCTCACCCTCTCGCGGTATGTATATACGGCTTCGGGGTGAGAACGGGTATTCTGCACTCGTCTGCGCGCGCCGCTGACTTGTGCTGGCGCGGTCGGGTTGAAAAATGATACCGTTCCCGCGTCGTCCCGCTTGCCTGACGGCGTTTGCCGGCACTGTTAACGAAAAGAGCGCGACGGAGCGATCCGTCGCGCTTTAAAGAAAACGTTTTTTAATCCGCGTATTCGACGTCGGAAATCTTTTCGATCAGGGGGCTTCCGTCAAGAGAGAAGTGAAGTAGCAAATCTTCAAAGCAATCAAATTCCCCGAGCGTTTTTTCATACGAAACAACGACGCAGGTCTTTCCGCTTGGTTCAATCACAAACGAGAAATCTTTGTATTGCAGTTTCACTTCGTTCTGGTTTTCAAGCGCGTCTTTCATATCGTTGAGAAACGCCAAATCGTCTTGCCCCAGATTGTAGAGGGAATAGTCAATCATAGAAAAAACTCCTTCCGCTTCTTTCAATGGTTCCTTATCGTTTTGCCGCATCGCGGCGCAAGAATTACAACCCGAACAGCAAAAACCGCTTGTCGTGGCAGTCGGAGGTCTTGATGATCTTCGCCCCGTTGCGGGTCAGGGTGTCCAGAATACGGGGTTCGGGGTAGGGGGTTTTGCGGATTCCGCGCGCCATAGCCCCGTAATTGATCTCAAACGTGACGGGGCAGGGGAGCAGGGCGGCGAGGGCTTCGTCGGCGGCTTTTATGTAGCGCGGGTCGGCGGTATTGAACAGATCGCCGTCCTCGTTGAACTTTGTCACAAGATCAAAGTGCGCGACGATATCGCACTTGGTTTTTTCATAGATCCGAGCCACGAGCCGGTAGTAGTCGGCGCAGTAGGCGTAGAAATCGCCGCCGTAATACTTTTCGACGTCGGCGATCTGTTCTTCGCGCGAGGCGTCGACCGACAGGTAACGTCCGTCCTTCTCGACGTAATGTACCGCCCCGATCACGTAATCGTAGCGGTCGGTCGGCATGGGCGAAAAATAGTCCTGCTCGACCCCGAAAAGGACGTTGATCTTTCCTTTGTACTTTTCTTTCAGGCGCGGGATCTCTTCGTTGTAGCGCTCGGTATTCTCGAGCGTCATACAGAAGGAGAGGTCGAAGGGGGTATAGGAGTGCCCCGAGAAGCCGATCTCGGGGCAACCGAGCTTGATCGCCTCAAGGACGATCGCCTCCGGTTCGTCGCGCCCGTCGCAAAAAGTTGTGTGCGTATGATAGTTCGAGGGGGTCATAATCAGGTTCCCTTCTTGTTTCTTTCCCGATTATACCACGATTTTTTGTTGAAAGTCAAGTAAAAAACCAAAAAAAGAAACAATTACGACCCCTTGATCGCGCGCCACTTGAAGAGGACGATCCCCCCGATCATCAGGGCGAGCCCGACGAACTTCTGCCACCCGAAGGGCGCTTTCTCCGCCCCGAGCCAGCCGAAGAGGTCGATCAGCGCCGCCGTCAGCAGCTGCGCGATCAGGATGATCGAGATCGCCGCCGTCGGAGAGAGCCCTTTGATCGAGAGGATGACCGTGACCGTGATCAAAAGACCCAGCACCCCGCCGACGAGGTAGTACCACTTCGTCCCGCGCAGCGCCGTCAGGTTCCCGCGCCCGAAGATCATCATCACGAGAAAAGAGAGCAGAAACGCGGTCCCCTGCACGAACAGATTGGCTTCAAAGATCCCGACCCGCTCGGTCAGGCGGGTGTTGATCACCCCCTGTAAACTCATCACCGCCCCCGCGATGATCGAACAAATCACTCCGACCATGTTTTACAAAACCTCCGGTTTTGAATGATATCCGTGCCCGTCGGTCACGGATGATATACTTTTCGCTTCCCGAAAAGTATGATATCCGCTTTCGCGGATGATATACGCCGCGGGCGTATCAGGATAGTTATCGGTTATGATTTTGCCGCTCGCCGGGTCCCCCGACGCTTACCGCGTGCGCGCCGGGACCCCCTTTTTTCGGGCGGCAAAAAACGCGACGACCGCGCGGAACCCGCGCGGTCGTCGTTTTATTGTATCCAGAAAACCACGCGATAGTCGCGTGGTTGGAAAGAGGTTAACCGGTAA
>CAMJDE010000214.1 GCA_946404295.1 uncultured Clostridia bacterium
TGCCCGACGAAGTGCTTTCGACCATCGATTACGGTAAATACTACGACATCGAGGTCGACGACGACGTGAACGTCATTATGAAATACAAGAGCGGCACCGTCGGTCTCTACACCACCTCGACCGGCGAGATGCCCGGCACCAACCGTCTCGAGATCTCGTGCGATATGGGCAAGATCGTGCTGGAACACGATCAACTCACCTTCTGGCGCAACGAGGTGAACGAACGCGAGTTCAACAAGACCAACACGGCGAGTTTCCCCTCCATCAAAAACGAGAAAATCACGATCGAAACGCCGAAACTCGAGGTCAGCCAGCACGACGCGTTGCTTGAGGACTTTGCCTCCGCCGTCGTTTGCGGAACCCCCCTGCTCTCGCCCGGCGTCGAGTGCATCAACGAACTGACCCTCGCCGACGCCTTCTACTTCTCCGACTGGCAGGGACAGAAGTGGATCGAAACCGCGCACTTCGACCACGAGGGCTACTACCGCGCCTTGAAAGACAAGATCGAAAAATCGACCTACGTCAAGAAGACGGTCGCCCCCGCCGCCCCGGTCGATATGGGCGCGTCCTTCCAGAAATAAAGGAAAAAAAAGAACTCCGAACGGTTTGTTCGGAGTTCTTTTTTTGAAAAATCAAAGGAGCTGGTAAAGGAGAACCGTTGCAAGACCCGCGACCATCAGAACGGCGAGGACGATCGCGCCGATCCGGATGAACAGCTGATTTCTGTTTTTTTTCGTCATTGTCTCTTTCCTTTCCCGGTCAAAGCCGATGCTCCGTTATCGTTTGCAATACTCATTGTGCCGAGCGGCACTTCGTCAGATAGAGCGCCGAAAGATTGCGCACCGTGGCGATCCCGCGTACGCCGACGTAGTTGAGGATGGTTTCTGTCCCCGCGGCGACCGCCGTGACCGGGTTCTTCACCTTGACGGTCCTGACCCCGGTAACCCCCGAGATCATCCGGTCGAGCCCCTCGAGCTGCGCCGTCCCGCCCGAGAGCAGGATCCCGTTTTCAAAGACGCGCGGGACGTACTTGGTCGGGACGTGAGAGATCGCGACGCAGATCGCCTCGAGGATCGCTCCCGTCGGCTCTTCGAGCGCACGGAACATCTCTTCGCTCTTCACGGTAAAGGGGATCGGCGTTTTGTCGTCGCTTCCCTTATATCCCTGCGCCTGCATCTCCTGATGCACGCCCTCGTTCCAGACCGTTCCGACCGTCATCTTGATGCTCTCCGCCGTGCGGAGCGTGATCTTGAGACCCTTATCGTTCTCTATGTAGTTGACGATCGCGCGGTCGAACGCCTCGCCCGCCGTCGGAACCGATTTCATGTAGACGATCTCGCCGTCGCAGATCAGGGCGATATCGGTCAAGGTCGCGCCGAGCACGACCGAAAGCACCATATCGGTGACCCCGCATCCCGATCCTGCAAGAGCGGCTACGGGAGCGTAAACGGTATGCGGATAGCGGATCCCGCTCTGCCCCATCACCTCGGAGAGCGCGCCTTCCTCGATCTCGGAGGTCGAGCAAGGGACGGTCAGGGCGACGTGCTGGATGCCGGACAGATGATCCGAAACGATCGCCGACACGATCTTCTGCGTCAGGTCGAGTTCCGAAACCATACCCGAGCGGAAGGGACGGAAGATCGAGACGTTTGCGGGGAGGGCGCCGAGAATACTCTCCGCCTTCGCCCCGTAATAAAGGATCTGCCCCGTCGTGCGGTCGATCGCGACGGCTGCCGGGTCGCGCATAACGATCCCGTCTCCCGTCACCGTCGCCAACAGATTGGCGGCGCCGAGGTCAATTCCGGCTCTCTTCTGTATCACGGTGCAGATTCCTTTCTTCCGGGATTATTTCCCGGATTTTTTGGATAAGTACAACTATTATACAATAAACGATTTGGTTTTTCAATATGTAAAACCGACATTCTTCGGTTTTTTTCAGCGGCTTTGCCCGCCGCGGGAAAAGCACCCGTCGCGCAGGCGGTCGCAAAGACAGGTGTAGCGGACTTCCTGTCGGTTATTCTTCACCATAAACTCGAGAATATCCGCCCGCCCGACGAGGATCACCATCTTTTTGGCTCGCGTGACGGCGGTGTAGAGAAGATTGCGCGACTGGAGCATCGTCCCGCAGTAAAAGACCGGCATCAGGACGACGGGGTACTCGCTTCCCTGGCTCTTGTGAACCGTGATCGCGTAGGCGTGTTCCAGTTCCTCAAACTGCTCGCGGCGGTAAACCGAGACGCGCCCGTCAAAGTCGATCGTCATCTCCTCGTCCGAGGGGGCGATCGAACGGATCACGCCGATATCGCCGTTGAAAACGCCGACCCCGTCGTAACCGTCCTTCTTCCACTCGGTGTCGTAGTTGTTTTTGATTTGCATCACCTTGTCGCCCTCGCGGATAAGAAAGTCGCGGAAGCGGATCTCCCGTTTCTTCTTTGCGGGCGGGTTCAGACAATTCTGCAGCAGCGCGTTCAACTGCACCGTTCCGGCTTTTCCGCGCCGCGAAGGGGTGATGACCTGGATCTCCTCGCGGATCGCGTCGGAATAGGTGCGCGGAAGCCGCTCGTTGATCAGTTCAACGACCGTCCCCGGGATGGTCTCTTCGTCGTTGCGCAGAAGGAAGAAAAAATCCTTCGACTCCCGCGAAAGCAGCGGGAGTTCTCCCGCGTGGATACGGTGGGCGTTTCCGATGATCAGACTTCCCTTTTCCTGCCGGAAGATCTCGGACAGACAAACGGTCGAGAAGCAGCCCGACGCGATCAGGTCGGCAAGCACGTTGCCGCAGCCGACTGACGGGAGCTGTCCCGAGTCGCCGATCAGAATCAGGCGGGAGCCGACGCGGATCGCGCGCAGAAGCGCCGCCATCAGGGGCAGATCGATCATCGACGCCTCGTCGATCACGATCACGTTCTCGTCGAGGGGGTTGGATTCGCTCCGGTTGAAGCGGGGACGAATATCGCTGACCTTCTCCATTTCGAGCATCCGGTGAATGGTCTTCGCCTCTTCCTGCGTCGCCTCGGACATCCGTTTCGCCGCGCGCCCGGTCGGAGCGGCGAGCGCG
Source organism: uncultured Clostridia bacterium (assembly GCA_946404295.1). Classification (GTDB taxonomy): domain Bacteria; phylum Bacillota; class Clostridia; order Oscillospirales; family CAG-272; genus UBA1740. The sequence continues at coordinate 3,059 of CAMJDE010000214.1, forward strand.
CACTTGAACCCGAGCAAGCCGTAAATCCGGAGAAGCGCGCGGATCAGGGTGGTTTTTCCCGTGCCGGGTCCGCCCGTAACGATCAGGACGCCGCGGCGGAACGCCTCGAAGATCGCCTCGCGCTGATCCTTGCTGTACCGAATCGAAAACTCGCTCTCCGCCCGGTCGATCAGGCGGTCGATATTGTCCGCCGCCACGTCGGGCGCCGAACGGTCGAGCGCGATCATCCGGCGGGCGACCGCGTCCTCGTCGGCGCCGTATTCGCGCGTAAAGATGTAATCGGTACCGTCGACGCGGTACTCTTCGAGCCGTCCTTCCCCGGTCAAGGTCGCGACGGTGCGTTCGATCACGGCGGGTCCGGTCCCGAGTTCCTCCGCCGCCGCCTCGACAAGACGGGCGAGCGGCAGGCAGACGTGCCCGTTGACCGACGCGTTGTAGCGAAGGATATAGTTGATCCCCGCGGCAAGCCGCGCGGGCGCGTCGGCGGGAAAACCGAGATTGCGGGCGATGGCGTCGGCGCGGTCGAACCCGATCGTGTCGGTCTCTTCACACAAAATATAGGGGTTCTCGCGGATCACGCCGACGGCGCGGTTCCCCCATTTCTCGTAGATGTGCGAGACCGAGGTCGAACCGATATAGTTCTGGCCGAAGACCATCAGTTCCCGGATCCCCGCCT
>CAMJDE010000215.1 GCA_946404295.1 uncultured Clostridia bacterium
CCGTAGTGGTAGTAAAGCCCCGCCTGCGCCGCCCAGCAGATGTGGAAGACCGAGTAGACGTTGGTTTTCGACCACTCCATGATCTCGCAGAGTTCGCGCCAGTAGTCGACCTCCTCGTACTCCATTCCCTCGACGGGAGCGCCCGTGATGATCAGACCGTCGAAGCGCTGATCCCGGACGTCGGAAAAGTCCTTGTAGAAGGTCTCCATATGCGCGGCGGGGGCGTTGGTCGATCTGTAACTCGCCGTTTTGAGCAGCGTCAGGTCGATCTGCAGCGGGGTGTTCGAGAGCAGCCGGATCAGTTGGGTCTCGGTCGTCACCTTCGTCGGCATCAGGTTGAGGATCGCGATGCGGAGAGGACGGATGTCCTGCGTCGTCGCGCGCTCCTCGTCCATCACGAAGATATATTCGTTTTCAAGCGTTTGCTTTGCCGGGAGTTCTCCCGGGATCCTGATCGGCATAGTTTACTCTCTTTCCTAACGGTTGTTCTTATTGGTCGGTTTCCGCACGGTCGCGGGCGTGTTCAAAGACGGTGTTCAGGTCCTCGGTGTATCTCTCCGTGGTATCGTCATCCGGAGCGGGAACGCGGAACGCCTCTTCCCCGTCTCTTTTGATGAGCGCAAACTCACAATGGGGGATCGTCGCTCCCTCGACGGGGGCGTAGTCGGCGCGATCGAGTTCAAGAAAATCGTATTCGCCCTCGGTCGCGGAAAACTCGTTCTCGTCGATCAGCGAATACTTCTCCCCGGAATAGTAGAGCCGTTGGTTCTTCAATCCGATCGCGACGACCTGATAGCGCGAGGTAAAGGTCCTGCCGTGCTCCTTTGCGCGGCGGGTCTTCAATCCCTCGCCCTCGGTCACGAAATCGCCGATCGAGGAAATGATCATACGGGGATAGGGGTTCCGCGTGTCCCAGTGCTTATTCTCGAACTCTTTGCAGAGTCGGTTGGTCTCTCGTCTGACCTGTGCGTCAACGTCGCTGTCGGACTCGTTCAGTTCCTCAGCCACAAGCAGAAAGCAGATGGCAACGATCCCGAGCATGATCGCGATCCCGACGAAGAGGATCATTGCGACGAGAGTAAGTCCCGACAAAGTATATCCGACGCGGCGAAGAAGCGTCGAAGGCTTTTGATAATCAAAGTAATAACGGTTGGCGGTGTAGCGCAGTTCCATAAAAGCTCCTTTCGGATCGTCTCAGGCGGATTCGCCCACGCGGGCGAAACGATCGGCGTGCGTCCGGGGACGCAGCGAGGCGGCGGGAAGCGTTTTTTGGTTCTGTTACTCCGGTTTATCCTTCTGCCCCTCTTCGGCGTGTGCGCGGGTGAAGATGGCGTTCAGATCCTCAACGTATTTTTCGGTCGTATAGTCGGTCGGGGCGGGCACGCGGAAGATCTCCGTCCCGTCGCGCCCGATCAAGGCAAATTCGGAATGCGGGACGGCGGCGCCCTCCGCGGGTCCGTAGTCGACCCGATCGAGTTCGGAAAAGTCGAAGTCGCCCTCCGAGGAGGAGTAGTCGGAGTCGTCGACCGTCGAGAAACGCTCCTCCGAATAGTAGAGCCGCCCGTTCTTGGTCCCGATCGCGGCGACGTGGTAGCGCGAGGTGATGTTCTTGCCGAGCGAACTGCGGCGGAAGAGCAGCCCTTCCCCCTCGGTGACGTAATCGCCGACCACGGTGATCATCATTTTCGGGTAGGGGTGCTTCACGTCGTAGTGCTTATCCTCCAGTTCCGCCGAAAGTCGGTCGGTCTCCGTCCGGATCTGTTCCTCGACGTCGGTGCCGCGCACGTTGAGTTCGCGGTTGACGAACAGGCAGAGGACGCCGATGATCAGGGGAAAGATCGCCATGACGCGGACGATGAAGAAGGCGGGAACGGCAAGGAGACAGAAGGCGCCGCCGACGTAGCCGAGCGCCCGCCGGGGCTTGAAATAGGTGCGATTGCTGGTGTAGTTCATATTCATCCGGAATACCTCACTTGGGCAAAAAGCGGATCCGCCCGTCTGACCGAACGGAACTGACCTCCAAAGTCAATTCTATGATACCACGTCCGGGGGAAGATTGCAATCGAGGCGTCGTTGAAAGAGATTCAACCGTCGGTTGCGGTATCCGAAACGAAGAAGTCAGTCGAGGATCGCTTCGTCCCACATCGCGGGCGGCTCGTAGCCCAGCAGTCTGACCGTCGTCGCGGCGAGCGCGGAGAGCCCGAAGCCCTCCTTCCCTACCTTGACGGTGTAGCGTCCGTCGGCGTTCGGGTCGAAGACGACGCAGGGGACGGGGTTCAGCGTGTGGCTGGTCTTGGCTTTTTTGTTGCCGTTCGCGTCGATCTTCGGGGCGCCGGTCTTCTTGTCGATCTCATACATTTCGTCGGCGTTGCCGTGGTCCGCCGTGATGATCGCGGCGCCCTTCAGGCGTTCGATCACGGGCAGGATGCGGGCGAGCTGCAGATCGAGCGCCTCCATCGAGCACTCGGTCGCGAGGAAGTTGCCGGTGTGTCCGACCATATCGCCGTTCGGGAAGTTGACCCGGAGATACTTGTATTTGCCGGATTCGAGACACTCGATCAGACGGTCGGTGATCTCGGCGCACTTCATCCACGGGCGCTGCTCGAAGGGCACGACGTCCGAGGGGACCTCGATATAGGTCTCGAGTTCCTCCGAGAACTTGCCCGAGCGGTTGCCGTTCCAGAAGTAGGTGACGTGCCCGTATTTCTGCGTCTCGGAGATCGCGAGTTCGGGGATCCCGGTCGCGACGAGATACTCGGACATCGTGTTCGAGATCTCGGGCGGGTTGACGAGATAGTGCGAGGGGATATGCGCGTCGCCGTCGTATTCGAGCATCCCGGCGTAAAAGACCTTCGGCACCCGGACGCGATCGAACGCCTTGAACGATTCCCCGCCCTCGAACGCACGGCTGATCTCGAGCGAGCGGTCGCCGCGGAAGTTATAGAAGATCACGCTGTCGCCGTCCTCGACCGTCCCGACGGGCTTGCCGTCGCGGACGATCACGAAGGGGGGCAGATCCTGGTCGATCACGCCGTATTCCTTCCGGTAGGTCGTGATCGCCTCCTCCGCCGAAGCAAAGCCCCGTCCCTCTCCGAGGACGTGGGTCTTCCAGCCCAGTTCGACCATCCCCCAGTTCGCCTCGTAGCGGTCCATCGTGATCTGCATCCGTCCGCCGCCCGACGCGATCAGGATATCGAAATCGGGGGAACGGAGTCCGTCGAGGAAACCTTCAAACGGGCGGACGTAATCAAGCGCCGACGTTTCGCCGACATCGCGGCCGTCGAGCAGGATATGGACGCGGACGCGCGCGACCCCCTCGGCTTTCGCCCGGACGATCATCGCCTTCAGGTGGTCGAGATGCGAGTGGACGTTGCCGTCCGAGAACAGCCCGAGAAAATGGAGCGTTCCGGAGGAACCCTTCACCTGCGCGACCGCCGCCTTCCACGAGTCGGAGTCGAAAATCTTGCCGCTCTCGATCGAATTGGAGACGAGTTTCGCGCCCTGCGCGAAAACCTGCCCCGCGCCGAGGGCGTTGTGCCCGACCTCGGAGTTGCCCATGTCGTCGTCGGAGGGGAGCCCCACCGCCGTCCCGTGCGCCTTGAGTTTCACCGTCGGGTAGTCGCGCATCAGACGGTCGAGGGTCGGGGTGTGCGCCGCAGCGACGGCGTTGCCGCCGTTGTCGGGAGCCAGCCCCACGCCGTCCATCA
>CAMJDE010000216.1 GCA_946404295.1 uncultured Clostridia bacterium
ACTCTTCGCTTGTCCCCTACGTGCCGGGCGAACAGCCGCAGGATCGGCGGTACCTGAAACTCAACACCAACGAGTCGCCTTTCCCGCCGTCCCCCGGCGTGCTCGCCGCGGTCGCCGAGGAGGCGGCGCGGCTGCACCTCTATTCCGATCCCGACGCCCGGGCTCTCTGCGCGAAAATGGCACAGACCTACGGCGTCACCCCCGACCGCGTGATCGTGTCCAACGGTTCGGACGAGGTGCTGAACTTCGCGTTTATGGCGTTTTCGTCCGACGAACGCCCGCTCGTTTTTCCTGATCTCACCTACGGCTTCTACCCGGTTTTCGCCAACCTGAACCGCCTGCCCTATACCGAGATCCTGGTCAAAGACGACCTGTCGATCGACCCCGCCGACTACTGCGGGAAGGGGAAAAAGACGGTCGTGATCGCCAACCCGAACGCCCCGACCGGACGCTTTCTGCCGCTGTCCGAGATCGAAAAGATGGTTTCGGCGAACCCCGACGGGGTGGTGATCGTCGACGAGGCGTATATCGATTTCGGCGGCGAGAGCGCCGTCCCCCTGACCGACAAGTACGACAATCTGCTCGTCGTCGGCACCTTCTCCAAATCGCGCTCGATGGCGGGCGCGCGGCTCGGGTTCGCGATCGGCGCCCCCGACCTTGTCGCCGACCTGAACACGATCCGCAATTCGGTAAACCCTTATAACGTCAACCGGATGACGCTTGCCGCCGGGGTCGCGGCGCTCGACGACGCCGCTTACTACCGCGAGAACTGCGAAAAGATCGTCGCCGCCCGCGAGGGGACGGCTGCAAAGCTCGCCGCGCTCGGCTTCACCGTGATCCCCTCGACGGCGAACTTTCTCTTCGCCCGCCACCCGGCGATCGGGGGGCGCGAATTCTACCTGACGCTGAAAGAGCGCGGGATCCTGATCCGCCATTTCGACAAGCCCCGGATCCGGGACTATAACCGCATCACGGTCGGCACAAAAGAACAGATGCGGACGCTCGTCGCGTCGATTGAAACGATACTGAAAGAAAAAGGAGAATAAAAATGCGTTACGCGGAGATCAAACGGCTGACGTCGGAGACCGACGTCGCGCTCACCCTGAAACTCGACGGAACGGGGAAGAGCGAGATCAAGACCGGCTGCGGTTTTCTCGACCACATGCTGACCCTCTTCTCGCGGCACGGGCGGTTCGACCTGACCGTCTCCTGCACGGGCGACGCCGAGGTCGATTTTCACCACTCGGTCGAGGACGTCGGGATCGCGCTCGGCTCGGCTTTCGCCGCCGCTCTCGAAGACAAGCGCGGGATCGTTCGCTACGGCGACGCCGTCGTCCCGATGGACGAGGCGCTGATCCTGTCCGCCGTCGATATCTCGGGGAGAGGGCTTTTCGTCTCGTCGCTCGACATCCCGGCGGAGAAGGTCGGGGATTTCGACACCGAACTCTGCCGCGAGTTCTGGGAGGCGTTCGCGCGCAACGCGGGGATCACCCTCCACGTCCGGCAGTTCTCGGGCGAGAACGCGCACCACATCATCGAGGGTACGTTCAAGTCCTGCGCCCGCTCGCTGAAAACCGCCGTTTCGATCGATCCCGCCCTGGGGGACGAGATCCCCTCGACGAAAGGCGTGCTATGATCGCGGTCATCGACTACGGGGTCGGCAACCTGTTTTCGCTCGTCAGTTCGCTCCGTTCGGTCGGCGCAGACGCCGTCGTGACGGGCGACCCCGCCGTGATCCGCTCGGCGGATCGGCTGATCCTTCCGGGGGTCGGCGCCTTCGGCGACGCGGCGGACAAACTCGCTTCGACCGGGCTCGACGCCGTGATCCGCGACGAGGTTTCGCGGGGCAAGGAACTGCTCGGCATCTGCCTCGGGATGCAGCTTTTGTTTGAAAAGAGTTCCGAATACGGCACCCACCGCGGGCTCGGTCTGCTGTCGGGCGAGGTCGTTCCGCTCGAGGGGATGATCGACCCGAAGTTGAAGATCCCGCACATTGGCTGGAACGCCCTTCGTTTCGAGCGCCCCGACTGCCGTCTGTTCCGGGGGATCAAAGAGGGCGACTTCGTCTACTTCGTCCACTCCTTCCACGCCGTCGGCTGCCGCGACAGTCTCGCCGCGACCGCCGAATACGGAATCCCCGTGACCGCCGTGGTCGCCCGGAACAACGTCTTCGGCTGTCAGTTCCACCCCGAAAAGAGCGGCAAGGTCGGGCAGGCGATCCTTTCGGCGTTTGCCGGGGGGGTGACGGTATGATCCTCTTTCCCGCGATCGACCTGTCGGGCGGGAAAGCCGTCCGGCTGCTCCGGGGCGACTACCGTCAAATGACGGTTTTCAGCGACAATCCGCTCGCGGTCTCCCGCGATTTCGTCGCCTGCGGCGCGACCCACGTTCACCTCGTCGATCTCGACGGAGCGAAGGACGGGAACACCCCCAACGCCGACGTTGTGAAGAATATCGCGACCAAAACCCCCCTCTTTTGCGAGATCGGGGGCGGGGTCCGCTCGCTCGACGTGGCGGAACGCTACTTCTCCTGCGGCGTCGATCGGGTGATCCTCGGTACCGCCGCCGTGACCGATCCCGACTTCCTTGACGCCGCCGTGCGCGAGTACGGACGCCGGATCGCTGTCGGCGCGGACGTCAAGGACGGTGAGATCGCCATTCGCGGCTGGCTTGAAAAAAGCGGCGTGAAACTCGACGACTTTATGAAAAGGATGGTCGGGCTCGGGGTCGGCTGCGTGATCGTGACCGACGTCTCGCGTGACGGCGCGATGAAGGGGACCAACCGCGCCCTCTACCGCGAACTGTCCGCACGGTACGACGTGCCGATCACCGCGTCGGGCGGGGTGTCGGATCTTTCCGACGTTCTCGCCCTGCGCAAATTCAACCTATACGGCGCGATCGTCGGTCGCGCTTACTACAACGGAGCGATCGACCTCAGCGAGGCGATCAAGGTGGCAAAATGATCACAAAACGCATCATCCCCTGTCTTGACGTCCGGAACGGCAGGGTCGTCAAGGGCGTGAACTTCGAGGGCGTCTCGGACGTTTCCTCGCCCGTCGAACTCGGAAAATACTATTCGGACAGCGGCGCCGACGAACTCGTTTTCTACGACATCACGGCGTCGTTCGAGGGACGGCGTCTCTTTACCGATATTCTCCGCGAGGTCGCGTCGAAGATCTTCATTCCGCTCACCGTCGGCGGCGGGATCAACACGGTCGACGATTTCGACCGCGTGCTGAAATGCGGCGCCGATAAGGTCAGCGTCAATTCGGGCGCGATCAAGCGCCCCGATCTCATTCACGAGGCGGCGACCCGCTACGGCGACCAATGCGTCGTGCTTTCGGTCGACGTCAAGCGCGTCGGGGGCGAGTTCCGCGTGTTCGCCAAGGGCGGGCGCGAGGATACCGGGATGGAGGCGATCGGCTGGATTAAGCGGGGCGTTTCGCTCGGCGCCGGAGAGATCGTCGTCAACTCGATCGACACCGACGGCGTGAAGCGCGGTTTTGACCTGCCGCTGCTCGAGCGCGTGCTCGACGCGGTGCGCGTCCCCGTGATCGCCTCGGGCGGCGCCGGCGGGATCGGCGATTTCGTCGACCTCTTCAAAACGCTCCCCGAGATCGACGCCGGGCTCGCCGCCTCGATCTTCCACTTCGGCGAGGTGACCATCCCCGACCTGAAAAAAACGCTCAAAGACAACGGTAT
>CAMJDE010000217.1 GCA_946404295.1 uncultured Clostridia bacterium
CCCCTTCCACCGCCGCGGCGGTCCCCCAACGCGCTCGCCGTCGCATAGTCGCCCGCGTCGTGCGTTTAGCCGCCCGCCCTGTACTCCTTGCTTTGGGCAAGACCTCTTCCCGAAATACAGTCCACAGGACTGTTTTTCGCTCGCTAACCCCGTTGGGGAGGCAGGGGAACGTCGCCCTGCGGGCGAATTACATACTGCCCTTCGGGCAGATTACATACCGTTCTGCGAACGGATTACATACCGCGCTACGCGCGGATTACATCCACCCCTTCGGGGTGATTCGGTACGACGGATTACATACCGCGCTTCGCGCGGATTTGGAACGGCGGATTATATTCCGCCGTGCGTTTCGCCCGTTTTCCCTTGCGCCAACGCCCTTGTCTCTTTCGCGTCGCGCAGGGGATTCGGGATCCACGCGCGACATATCGCGCGGAGCAGCGCGGAAAAAATCGGCGTTTCCGGTTGACAAGCCCCCGCCTTTCATAGTATAATAATTTGATTAAAACCGGAAGGGGTGACGGACTTGAAGATTTCACTCGCGGGCGACCTGGGCAGCGGAAAGAGCACGGTTACCGATCTTTTGCTGAAGGCGACCGGCGCCGAGCGGTACACGACGGGCAAGATCATGCGCGATCTCGCCGCCGCGCGCGGGATGACGATCGACGAGTTCAACCGCTCGATCGAGGGGAACCCGGAGGTCGACAAACTGATCGACGACGGGCTGCGCGCCCTGTCGGACGACCCGCGCGACCTCGTGATCGATTCGCGGATGGCGTGGCACTTCACGCGCGGCACCTTCCGCGTCTATATGACCACCGAACCCGAGATCGCCGCCGCGCGGATTATGGCGGCGGGGCGCGAGGGCGAGCGTTTCGCGACGCTCGACGAGGCGGTCACCCGCATCGCGGCGCGACGCGCGAGTGAAAAGAAGCGATATTTCGAGTTCTACGGCGTCGATATCACCGACCTCTTCAACTACGACCTCGTGATCGACACCTCTTACGCCGCCCCCGAGCAGATCGCCGAAGCGATCCTGTCCGCGCTGTCCGACTGGCAGAGGGACGAAACGACCCGCGCCTGCCTCGTCTGCCCGCGCCGCCTGCGCTATCCCGACGATCCCCCCGACGAGACGGCGATCGCCGCCTGCGATCTTTTGATCGAGACGGGAAAAACGCTCCCGCTCTCCGACGTGGTTTTCTTTGAGAGCGGCTTTTACCTCGCGGGCGATCCGTCCGCGGCGCTCTCGGTCGCGTCCTACGACCTTCCGTTCGTCCCCTGCCGCCTCGTGCGCGGGCGGGTCGACCGCACTTATATCAGAATGGAGAACACCTTATGAATACTTTGAAACAAAAGACCGCCGAAAAACTGTCGGCTCTGGTTTCGGAACTTTATCCGGGCGCTTCGCTCTCGGCGGAGGAGCTTGCCGGGATGCTCGAATTCCCGCCCGACCCCGCGATGGGCGACCTTGCGCTCCCGTGCTTCAAACTTTCGCGCTCGCTTCACGCCTCGCCCGTTCAGATCGCCGACGCGCTCGCCCCGAAAACGGCGGGCGGCGAGATCGCGCGCGCCGAGGCGGTCAAGGGCTATCTCAACCTCTTCATCGACGGTGCGGCGTTTGCCAAACGCGTCGTTTCCGAGATCGCCGAACAGGGCGACAAGTACGGCTCGCCCGCCTGCGGCGCGGGCAAGACCGTCGTCCTCGACTACTCTTCGCCGAACGTCGCCAAACCCTTCCACATCGGGCATCTCGGTACCACCGTCATCGGTCACTCCTTGAAACTCCTGCACGAGTTCGCGGGCTACAAGTGCGTCGGGATCAACCACCTCGGCGACTGGGGGACGCAGTTTGGAAAACTGATTGTCGCCTACCGCAAGTGGGGCAGCCGCGAGGCGATCGAGGCGGGGGAGATCGACGAACTTGTCAAACTCTACGTCCGTTTCCACGCCGAAGCCGAGAAGGATCCGTCGCTCGACGACGCGGCGCGCGCCGAGTTTGCCAAACTCGAGCACGGCGACCCCGAGGACATCGCCCTCTGGAAATGGTTTATCGAGATCTCGCTCCGCGAGTACCAAAAGACCTACCGTCAACTCGGGATCACCTTCGACTCCTACAACGGCGAGAGTTTCTACACCGACAAGATGCCCGAGCAGATCGAACTGCTGAAAGAGAAGGGACTACTCACCCTCGACGACGGGGCGCAGGTCGTCCGGCTCGACGAGTACAAGATGCCGGTCTGCCTGATCATCAAACGCGACGGCACCACCCTCTACCCGACCCGCGATATCGCCGCCGCCGTCTATCGCGCGCGCACCTATCACTTCGACAAGTGCATCTACGTCACCAGCGCGGGGCAATGCCTGCACTTCGCGCAATGGTTCAAGGTGGTCGAGCTGATGGGCTACGAGTGGTATAACAAACTCGTACACGTCCCCTACGGTACGGTCAGTATCAACGGCGAGAAACTCGCCACCCGGACGGGCAATGTCGTACTACTCAAAGACCTGTTCGCCGAGGCGATCGAGAAGGTCAAGCGCATCAGCGCCGAAAAGAACGGCGGGACCCCCTGTTCCGACGAGATCGCGGAGGCGGTCGGGGTCGGAGCGGTGGTCTTCCACTACCTCTCGAACAACCGGATGCGCGACATCAACTTCATCCTCGAGGACGCGCTCTCCTTCGACGGGAACACGGGACCCTACGCCCAGTACACCTACGCGCGCACCTGCTCGGTGCTGCAGAAGGCGGGGAATCGCGGCAACTTCTCGGGAGGGGAGTTGAACGACGCCGAGATCGCGCTCGCCAAGACCCTCTCGACCTTCCCCGATCGGGTAAAGACCGCGCTCGACGGCTACGAGCCGTCCGAGATCACGCGCTTCATCCTCGATCTTTGCGCCGCTTTCAACCGCTTCTACCACGATTGCCCGATCGTCACGGCGGAAGACGAGCGCGAGAAGAACAACCGCGTCGCCCTGACCGCGGCGGTCAACACCGTCCTCGGAAGAGCCCTGAAACTGATCTGCCTGCAAACGCCCGAGAAGATCTGAACTTAAACGGAGGAAAAAAGAAATGTCCGGACACAGTAAATGGAACAACATCAAGCATAAGAAGGAGAAATCCGACGCCGCGAAGGGCAAGATCTTCACCAAGATCGGAAAAGAGATGGCGATCGCCATCCGCGCGGGCGGGGCGGATCCCAACAGCAACAGCAAACTGCGCGAACTGATCGCGAAGGCGAAGGCGAACAACGTCCCGAACGATAACATCGACCGGGTCATCAAGAAGTTCTCGGGCGACAACAACATCGCCTTCGAGGAGATCATCTACGAGGGCTACGGACCCGCGGGCGTCGCCGTCATCATCAAGACCGCGACCGACAACCGCAACCGCACCGCCGGGAATATCCGCTCCTACTTCTCGAAGTTCGGCGGCAACCTCGGACAGAACGGCTGCGTCTCGTATCTCTTCGAGGAGAAGGGCGTCATCGTCATCGTCGACGAGGACGGCGAGATCGTCGAGGACGAACTGATGGAGTGCGCGCTCGAGGCGGGCGCCACCGACCTGCAGTCGGGAGAGGGCGTGTTCGAGATCTTCACCGAGCCCGACGACGTCGAGGCGGTGCGCGACGCGCTGACCGCCGCCGGCTATACGCTCGACTCCGCCGAGCGGTCGATGGTGCCGAACAA
>CAMJDE010000218.1 GCA_946404295.1 uncultured Clostridia bacterium
TCTCTCCTCTCCGTCAATTCATCGAAGAGCGAATGAATTGCCTTCGGCATGAATTGCGACCTTCGGTCGCGTGAATTGAACGGCGTTGCCGTTCGTGAATTGCGGGCGTTGCCCGCATAAAATGCCGCCCGCCGAATCTTCGGCGGGCGGCGTTTCCAGTGTCTTTCCTTACTGTTTGATGATTTCGATGGTACCGGTCTGCGCATCGAAAATGAGAAGTCCGCCCTGCGCCGGTTTGCTTTCGTAGACGGTGGTCCCGTTTCTCTTGATTTTCCAGTTTCCGTCGGCGACGCCGGAAACGTAAAACCACTTTGTTCCCGAACCGGGCACCGAGAACGAATAGGAGAGCGGGGTCGATGTTTTCACGAACACCGCCGCGGTGTTGCCGAGAACGGTCCCCTTGACGTTCGACGACGAGATCGACTGCGCTGTCAGTTCGGGATCGTCGGTCGCGTCGCAGACGTACATCGCGTTCAGCAGTTCGCTGTTAGCGCTTGACGTATTGGTTTTGATCTCGACGCGCCCCCAGAAACCGTCGTCGTGTGTGTTCGCGTTTGCGATCTGACTGCCGTTGACCAGATAGTTGCGGGACGCGAAGGGGTCGTAGACGTCCGGCTCGCCCGGAGTCGGGTTCGGATGATATACGACGCCGCCGTCCTTGGTGATGCTGTCGCCGCCGAAAACGTTTTGCAGAACGAGTCTCCCGCCTTGATCGTTGGTAACGGTTACTCTGTTCCCCGAAACGTCCGGGTCGTTCGGTACGTGAAGTAGGAACTTCTTTTGAGTACTTGCGCTGTTCGTGGTGATGTTGTCGTACACGAAGAAGTAGAGTTTCTCGTTTTCATGGTCGGCGGTATCGTACACGGTCAGCATCCTGCGCTCATACGACGAGACCTTTCCGGTTTTGCTGTACGCCGGGGTCAGGTCCCCCGCGATATAGGCGTAGTCGGGCTCTTCCGGATTCGCGTCCATAAAGCCGTACCGCACACCCGTGACCGTGCCGGTCTTAAAATCACTGTCACTCGACAGCCAATCTTCGCAGGTTAAGGGCTCTCTCGCTCGTTTTTGCCCCTCGTCGCCGGAAAGCACGATGCAGTTGTGCGCGACGGTTGCCTGATGGTATTTTTTGAAGTGGTTGTCGTTATACGTATCGTAGGAACCTGTGTCGCCCGCGAGCATTCCCTTATACCAGATCTGGAACTGTCCGGCGTCGGCGTGGTCGTGGTTTCCCGCGGTGCGGCAGCCGATCTTCATCAGGGTCGCCGCCTGCGTACTGTCCCAATCATCGGCCCAATCGGTATGGGTAATGATCTGTCCGAGCCAGCCGCCGTTGTAGACGATCCTTTTTACCCCGGAATGGCTACTCGAGGCGGGCGTAACACCGCCGGAAGAACAGATCAGATATTCCGCGACGGTCGCCCGCTTCGTCAGAGCATCGTCGAACTTGCTGTAACTCCATTTGAACCTTTCAAGCATCTTCCGGGCAGTCCGGTCGTTGAACAGATGCGACGCGAACAAGGAACAACGACTGTAGTCCTGGAAGTTTTCGTCGTAGGTATGGTCGTCGCCCGAAGCGAACTCGTGCAGTTCGCCGCCGTAGGACAATCTGGGAAGATCGTAGGCGTACACGGTTCGCATGACTTTCTGCATATTGCTTTGGCTGGCGTAGGGGAAGGTCCCTGTCGCCGCCTTGATCAGCAACGCCGAGTAAAGATCGCACGCAAACCGGACGCGGATATAGACCGACGTGCCCTGCGGCACCATACCCGCCTCGTAGTACGCATTGCGGGCAGGGACGAATTCCTGATAGAACCGTCCGGCGATATAGTCCCACCAATCGGGGTACTCGTCGTAGATCGCGATTGCAAACGAGAGATAATCGCGCAAAAGCGAGAACTCGCTGCCGTGACCCGTGAGCGCGCCTTGGTTCTGCGGCGGGAAGCCGATCTCCATCCTCGGTTTCTGTTCACCGGTTTCTTCATTATAAGTATAAGTGCCCACACAGCACTTGTGCTGCACGCCTGCGACGATCTGCTGTTTGTCGGTTGCGTTCATCAGGTCGTAGCACCAGTCGTAAACGCACGCCGCGACGTACATCACGTGCCCGTATTCACGCCATTTGTCGTTGCCGGGTCCAAAATCGTCCATCGTTTTCAGAACGTTCTTGATTGCGTAGATCGCCCGAAAACCAGAATCACGACTCCCCGTCATCTGGTAATTGAGCGCGAGCAGTTGGATATCGTCTATTGTTTTTCCGTCATAATAGCCGCCGGAAAGGATCCCGTCGGGCGGGTTTTCCATCACTTTCTGGTAGCGTTCGTGCACGCCGTCGTAATTGTTACTCGACTTTGCGGGCGCGTTGTTATATGCGGTTTGGATCCCGGGGATATCGCTTTCGGTAAAGAGGACGCGCGGATGCTGACCAACCGTAGGCGAAACGGGGGGATCGTCGTAGGACGTCGACGCGGCGGCTTCCAGATCGGTTGTGATTGTCAGTCCGCCGAAGTAGCCGCTTGCAAAATCCGCGATAAAGTTCTCCAAAACCGACGTGCTCAAAGTCGAGGAATAGTAGGTGGAGGAGCCGATCTTGACGTAGGCGCGGACGTAAATCGGATCGCTGTATTTGGCTTTCTGGATGGAGCTTGTCTCCGCTTGTGCCCATTTTCTCCCGCTGCCGGGACCTATCGGCGTATTGTGCCACGTCAGATAGTGGTATGCGGCGTAAAGCGTCGCCGTCTTATTCGTGCAGTTTGAGCCGCCGATCGTCGGGTTGTGGTTGCTGAACGAGTAGACGATCCCTGCGGTTCCGTTGAAACTCGAATTGACCGTGAACGCGAAGCGAAGCGTGATCGAGTCGTCGTCCGGTGACTCCACGGACGCGGGATGCCAACACCTCAACCCTTGAGGATCGTTGCTCCCGGCGGACGATACGATCGTCGGGAAAAACGCCGCGACGCTGAAGAACAGCATCGCAAACGTGAGGAGGAGGGACATTGCCGTTTTCTGCGCTTGGGTTCGTTTCTGCATAGTGTGTCTTCCTTTCTTAAATAATGTCGATATTTGATCCACGCGGGGAATAAACGATATGAAAAAAACGCTCGAATGATGCCGAAAGCAAAAAAAGAAAAACCGCCTGTCAAAATCACAAGCGGTTTATTCTGATCGTATGACTTCTTTTCAGAACAACTGTTCCCTGTCGATAATCATAGCACAACAGAAGGCACTTTGCAAGAAAAAGCGGAGCAAAAAATAAAAAACGGCACTATGAACAAAAAAGTTGCTTATATTTGTGCAATAAAGCAAAACGGAAAGAAACTGCAAAAAAGCGGAAAACCCCCGACACTGCAAGAAATATCAGGCGTTCTCATAACACGGACAGATAATCAAAGATTTCTTTTCTTGCTCGATTGCAAGAAAGGGCAAGAGAATAGACGGCGCAAGCCGTCAATTCATCGGTGAACAAATGAATTGCCTTCGGCACGCCTGTATATCGAACGGAGCGGGGGGAGAGCCCCTTCCGTCACGGCAAGCCGTGACACCTCCCCCGAAGGTGGAGGCACCCGAAAAGTCCGCGCCGTATATCGAGCCGCCCGCGTCGAACGACGCGGGCGGCATTTTTGTATCCAGAAAACCACGCGATAGTCGCGTGGTTGGAAAGAGGTTAACCGG
>CAMJDE010000219.1 GCA_946404295.1 uncultured Clostridia bacterium
TACGCAAAGATGACCAGGACCCAGACCATGATCGACCACTGTCCTCCGTCGCCCCGAACAAAGAGGGGAAGGACGTACTTCCCGCCGGTCATCGCGTCGAAATGTGCCGACTCGCGTTCGAGGGGATTCCTTTTTGCGAGGTCTCGGAAATCGAACTTGCGAGAGGCGGGACCAGTTACACCTATCTCACGCTTGCGGAACTGTCCGCCCCCGGCGTGGAACTCTATCTTCTGATGGGATCGGATATGTTCCTGACGCTCGGAACGTGGCGCCGCCCCGAAGAGATCTTGCGGCTCGCGACGGTCGTCGTCGCCGGACGGGTGAACGACCCCGGAACGCTCCGCGAAATGGAAAAGACGAGGGAAGAGTTGCTTTCAAAATACGGCGGAAAGATCGCGTTTCTCGACAATCCCGTCGTCGAGGTCTCCTCGACCTTCCTGCGCGAGAAAATCGCGGCGGGGGAGGAAACCGAAAACTGGCTCTGTCCCTCGGTGCGCGACTATATCGAAAAAGAGAAACTGTACGATGATAACTGAAACCGAACTGTCCACGCTCTCCTCGTCGGTCGCCGCCCGCCTGTCCGAAAAGCGGTTTGCGCACACGAAGGGCGTGGAGGAAGAGATCATCCGAATGGGCGCGATCTACCTGCCCGATCGGATCCCCGAACTCCGCGCGGCGGCGCTCCTGCACGACGTCGCAAAGGAATTGCCGCTTGAAGAGCAGATCGCGATCTGCCGCGAAGGGGGCGATCGTGAGCTCGAAACGGCGACAAGATCCCCCGCGATCCTGCACGGTCACGCCGCGGCGTATCTGATCCCGAAAACTCATCCGAAATACGATCTGCCCGAAATTATCTCGGCGATTTATAAGCATACGACCGGTGCGGAGAAGATGTCGACCTTCGACAAACTCCTGTTTCTCGCTGATTTCATCGAACCCAACCGCCCGTGGACTTTCTGCCGTGACACACGCGAAAAGTTCTGGAGTTCGATGCCCGACGATCCCGACGCCCGACTTCGCCACCTCGATCTGACGGTTCTTTCCGTCCTCACGTTTACGCTCGATTATCTGCGTTCGCGCGGGACGGACCCCGATCCGACGACCGAGCGCGCCGCGGCGGCGCTGAAACGTATCTATCCCGACGAAACCGTATCCATTCAATAAGGAGAATATCAATGACCGACCAATTCAACAACCTTGACACACCGACCGTACCGTCGTTTGCCGACGCCGAACCGCTCGCCCTCGCCCGTGAGGCGGCGAAGATCCTTCTGAACAAGAAGGCGGGGCACGTTAAAGTCCTTTCGGTCTCCGACGTGACGGTCATCGCCGACTACTACGTCATCGTGACCGGGCGCTCGTCCACGCAGATCAAGGCGCTCGCCGACGATCTCGTCTACGAGATGGGGCGGCGCGAGGTCCCGTGCGCGCATCTGGAAGGGCGCGACGGCGGGGCGTGGATCCTCTGCGACTTCGGTTCCGTGATCGTTCACGTGTTCGACCGCGAGTCGCGCGAATACTACAATCTCGAGCGTCTTGCGTCCCCCGACGCCGAGGTCGACTGCACCGACATGCTTACGCCCGACGACCAATAACGACGATCAATCATCCGAAAAGGAAGTACGATAATGAAACACGATTTTAAGACGATCGAAGCAAAATGGCAGAAGAGATGGGACGATGAAAACGCCTTCGTTGCGAAAAACGACTTCACGAAGCCGAAATACTACACGCTCGTGGAGTTTCCGTACCCCTCTGGGAACGGTCTGCACGTCGGGCATCCGCGTCCCTACACCGCCCTCGATATCGTTTCGAGAAAGAAACGGATGCAGGGATATAACGTCCTGTTCCCGATGGGGTGGGACGCCTTCGGTCTGCCGACCGAGAACTTCGCGATCAAGAACCATATCCACCCGCGCATCGTGACCGAGCGGAACGTCGCGCGCTTCAAGGGACAACTTAAGATGCTCGGGCTTTCCTTCGACTGGAGCCGCGAGATCAACACGACCGATCCGAACTACTACAAGTGGACGCAATGGATCTTTCTGAAACTCTTTGAGAAGGGGCTTGCGTACAAAAAGAAGATGTCGGTCAACTTCTGCACGTCCTGCAAGGTCGTTCTGGCGAACGAAGAGGTCGTGAACGGCGTCTGCGAACGCTGCGGCGCCCCGGTCATCCATAAGGTCAAGGAACAATGGATGCTGAAGATCACGGCGTACGCCGACCGCCTGATCGACGATCTCGACGGACTGGATTTCATCGAGAAGGTCAAGACCCAGCAGATCAACTGGATCGGTCGTTCGACCGGCGCCGAGGTGGTCTTCGAGACGACGGCGGGCGATCCCCTGAAAATCTACACCACGCGTCCCGACACGCTCTTCGGCGCGACCTATATGGTCATCGCGCCCGAGCACGAATATATCGACCGTTGGAAGGACCGTCTCTACAACTACGAAGAGGCGGTCGCATACCGCGAGGCGGCGGCGCGCAAATCCGACTTCGAGCGCACCGAACTCGCGAAGGAAAAGACCGGCGTCAAACTCGACGGCGTTCGCGCGATCAACCCCGTGAACGGACGCGAGATCCCGATCTTCATCTCCGACTACGTTCTCTCGGGCTACGGCACCGGCGCGATCATGGCGGTCCCGGCGCACGACGACCGCGACTGGGAGTTCGCCAAGAAGTTCGACCTTCCGATCGTGGAGGTCGTCGCGGGCGGCGACGTCGAACAGGCGGCGTTCACCGACGTTGAAACGGGGAAGATGGTCAACTCGGGCTTCCTCGACGGGCTCGAAGTCGCCGAAGCCAAGAAAAAGATCATCGAATATCTGACCGAAAAGGGGATCGGAGAGAAGAAGATCAATTTCAAACTCCGCGACTGGGTCTTTTCGCGCCAGAGATACTGGGGCGAGCCCATCCCGCTCGTCAACTGCGAGAAGTGCGGATGGGTCGCCGTTCCCGAAAGCGAACTGCCCCTGACGCTCCCCGACGTCGAGAGTTACGAACCGACCGAGACGGGCGAATCTCCGCTCGCGCTGATGACCGACTGGGTCAACTGTAAGTGCCCGAAGTGTGGCGGCCCCGCACAGCGCGAGACCGACACCATGCCGCAATGGGCGGGCTCGTCCTGGTACTTCCTCCGCTACTGCGACCCGCACAACGACAAGGCGCTCGCGTCAAAGGAAGCGCTCGAATACTGGATGCCGGTCGATTGGTACAACGGCGGTATGGAGCACACAACCCTGCACCTTCTGTACTCTCGTTTTTGGGCGAAGTTCCTCTACGATATCGACGTCCTGAAAGAGAAGGAGCCCTACAAAAAGCGCACCTCCCACGGGATGATCCTCGGCGAGAACGGTGAGAAGATGTCCAAATCGCGCGGCAACGTCGTTAACCCCGACGATATCGTGAACGAGTACGGCGCGGACACGATGCGTCTGTACGAGATGTTCATCGGCGACTTTGAAAAGTCCGCTCCCTGGAACCCGCAGTCGATCAAGGGCTGCAAACGCTTCCTCGAACGGTTCGCGGGTCTCACCGATCTGGCGAAGGGAAAGGGCGTGACCCCCTCGCTTGAAAAGTCCTTCCACAAGACCGTCAAGAAGGTCACCGAAGATATCGACGGTATGAAATTCAATACCGCGATC
>CAMJDE010000220.1 GCA_946404295.1 uncultured Clostridia bacterium
TAGGGCTATGCCCGAAAATGAAATACCACCCGCTAGGCGGGTGGATTTTTATTTACGGCAGGGAATGGTGTCTTTCGACGTCCCGCAAAAAGGCAATCGAAGCCGATTTTTGCAGCTCCTTTTTTGCTCTTTTTTATTGTTTCGGATCGCTTTTTTTCAAATACTCTTTCAAAATCAGATTGATGTATTGCGAAAGTGAACGATCGTCCTCTTCAGCTCGCTGTTTCAGTTTTTCAAGAATATCGTTGTCGATCGTAATGCTGATCTTTTCTTTTAACGGTTTCATGTGTCCTCTCCTTTTCGTCCTGACCAAATTATACACAATTATCCGCCAAAGTATTGACAAATCCGATAAAGTAGGATAAAATAGGATAAAAGCAATCAAAAACGTGCATCAAAATAATGGAAACGAAAGGGAAAAACGATGAAACGATTTCTCACTTTTCTTCTGCTATTTGCGATTTGTTTGTCGACCGTCCTTCTGTTTTCCTCATGCGGGAAAAAGAAGGGCTCCGGGAAGGAGTATAATCTGTTTTCTGAGGAGGGGTTGCTTCTCGTTGAGCGCAACGACAAGTACGGTTTTATCGACAAAACGGGGAAAGAGGTCATTCCCTGCAAGTATTACAATGCCTCTTCGTTTTCCAACGGTTATGCGGCCGTACAGGAAAAGAAAGACGATTCGTACTACTACATTAAGCCGGACGGGACTCGTCTGCTTGAAACGCCCTTTTACCGTGCCGGTTCTTTCGATTCACAAGGACGAGCAATTGTGAAAAAAAGCGAAACGGGGAAGTGCGATTTGATTGATTCAACCGGAAAAACCATTTTCTCAGCAGAGGATTTGTTTTCAGGTGACAATGGTTGCTATTTGTTTATGGACGATTCGGATTTGTACGGTATCGTCGACAAAAACGGTGAAATCGCTCTTGCAGCGATGTACGACGACCTAAGTATGATTTACAACGTGGAATCTTTTTCTTTTGATAGCGCCTCCGCATTAACTGACCGTTTCCTTGCCTATCGAAAACAATCGTCCGGAACAGTTTGTTATATAATTAATCTCGAGGGGGATGAATTATATGTTGCAGACAAGAATTGCGAAGTTTATTCAGTTTGTATATCAGATGTATTTGTTGCCGAGTGTAAAGAAGGACTTGTTTTAATAAATCGATCGGGAGAAGAAATCCAAAGGTTTGATGCCGACGATTTTGAAATGTTCTTTTCGAGTGGGTTCCTTTTTTTGGGTGGGATCGAATATGAAAGATACTGCGAATTGGTCGATCTAAAAGGTAACGTGGTTTTTAACTCGGAAAAAAGCAACTATGAATTGGAAGATTATGCGAATTGGAATGGGGATTTTCTGGTTTATGATGAGGCGAAAAACTCAGATAATTATTGCGGAATAATGGATGGCAAAACAGGCGAGATTATTATTCCGTGTGACTACTACGATTTAACCGTATTTGATGAGAACGGACTCTGCATCGGGCAGAAAGAGAAGAACGGAGATTTCATCGCGCTTAACCGGAAAGGGGAGACGGTCTTCTCGATCTCCTGCGACGATCTTTGTGCTTTTGATAACAATAACGCACCCTATTATATAGCAAGTTACAAGCAGGGAGCGAATATGTCTTATGAACTGGTGGACGCGAAGGGCAACCTTATCCACACTTTTGGTACTCGGTTCCGCCCGTACGACTATTACGACGATGGTTTCATTGTTTGTCGCGAATATGAGGGCGAAAATTTTGTGGGCTATACAGTTTTCGACAGTAGTTTCAAACGGATCTGCCCGACGAACTACGACTCGATCGGATATTGAATCTTTTCCATAGACAAGCAGCCGCCCCGCAATTTGCGGGGCGGCTGCTTGTCTATCCTTTTTTTATCTCAAGTCAAATCCAGCGCTCAAAGTTCCGTTTTTGAAACCGCGGCACGATGAGTCACGAATCGTGCCGCTAACTTCAATCCCATATTGAAGTTCTTTGCCGCGCTTTCTCCGAAAGAAAGCGCGCGTCTTCCTTCGTCTTCCTTCGTCTCCCGCTCACTCCTGCGCCGCTTTCACTTTCACGAGCGCCGCGACTTCGTCGACGTAGCTGCGGCAGGTTTGCTCGTCCGTGGCTTCGACCATCACGCGGATCAGGGGTTCGGTGCCCGACGGGCGGAGCAGGAGCCGTCCGGCGTCGCCGAGTTCCCGGTTGATCGCGTCGACCCGGGAGAGGATAGCCGCGTCGTTCATCACGGCGTCTTTGTCCGCGACGCGCACGTTCTCGAGCACCTGCGGATAGATCACGACGGGAGAAGCAAGCTCGGACAGCGGTTTCTTCGCTTCCAGCATACACTCGGTCAGCTTGATCGCGGTCAGTATCCCGTCGCCCGTCGTCGCGTACTTCGATAGGATGATATGTCCCGACTGCTCGCCGCCGACGCAATGCCCGTTTTTCAGCATACATTCGTAGACGAAGCGGTCGCCGACCGTCGTTTTCTCGTAGTTGATCCCCGCCTCGTCGAGCGCGCGGAATAGTCCGAGGTTCGACATCACCGTCGCGACGATCGTGTTGTTGGTCAACTGTCCCTTCGCGGAAAGCGACTTGCCGAAGATGTAGAGGATATGGTCGCCGTTCACGACGTTGCCTTTTTCGTCGACGGCAAGGCAGCGGTCGGCGTCGCCGTCAAAAGCGAACCCGACGTCGAGTTGGTTCGCCCGCACGAAGCGCTGCAGCCCCTCGATGTGGGTCGATCCCGCGCCCTCGTTGATGTTGGTTCCGTCGGGGGAATTGTTGATGACGTAGGTTTTCGCTCCGAGAGCGTCGAAGACCGATTTCGCGATCATCCAGCTCGACCCGTTCGCGCAGTCGAGCCCGACCTTCAACTGCTTGAAACTCCGCGTCGCGAGCGAGATCAGATACCCGACGTAGCGGTTCCGCCCGGCGGCGTGGTCAATGATCTGACCGATCTCGCACCCGGTCGCGAGGGGAAGATCGTCCCCCTCCACGCCGAAGCCCGAAAGGTCGCCGTCGATATACTTTTCGATCAGGGCGATGGTCTCGTCGTCCATCTTCTCGCCCCACCGGTTCACCAGTTTGATGCCGTTGTCGTGAAAGGCGTTGTGCGACGCCGAGATCATCACGCCGCAGTCAAAATCGTCCAGCCGCGTGATGTACGACACGCTCGGGGTGGTCGTGACGTGCATGATGTAGGCGTCTGCGCCCGAGGCGGTCAGCCCCGCGGCGAGCGCGTACTCGAACATATAGGACGAGCGCCGGGTATCCTTCCCGATCACGACCTTCGTCTTGTGACCCGGAACGGGGAAGCCCGCCAGTTCGCTTCCGTAATACCAACCGAGAAATCTGCCGACCTTAAAGGCGTGTTCGCCCTTCAGCGTGACGTTCGCCTCTCCTCTGAAGCCGTCGGTTCCGAAATACTTTCCCATGATCTTGCTCTCTTTCGTCGTTTTTTCGTGGGGTGTATCAGGCGTTTTTCGTTGCAAGAGGACTGCCGCGCCCGCGTGGGGCGGCAGTCCTCAAAAGTTCTTTTCAGCGCCGGTAGATCAGTTCGTCGCGGCGCGGACCGTTCGAGACCATCGTGATCGGCACGCCGATCTCCTCTTCGATGAACTCCACGTAGTCGCGGCACG
>CAMJDE010000221.1 GCA_946404295.1 uncultured Clostridia bacterium
TCCGATTGCGTTGTTCCCTTCCGCCGTTGATCCAAAAAACCTGTCGCGTGTTATCTTCATACTTGTTGGAAATATAAGCTCGAATAAACTCTTCGAGTGTCGCAAAGTATTTATATAATGCGTTTCGAGTTGCTTTATCTGCGCGCAATTCATCAGATAAAATACTCCACTTGATTGGGAAAGGCATGCTTGCTTGTGTATGAAGATAATTGAGAATTATTCTATGAAAGGCAATACCCTTCATTTTAAAATAGAACTCTGCCTTTTGTCTATCGTCGAGAGTCTCAAATTCAATCAAATCATATATTGTTTCTGTCATCCTAAATGATTCCTTTGATAATAATTATTGACTTCCTGATAAAACAACTCGATGGTTGCTATTCGATTGCTTTCGTTTTTGTTCTTTTCCTTTATGATTCTGGGAAGCAAATGGTTTTCAAGAAGGTCTATCTTTTGTGAGGCATTCAAACAATCGAAGCGTTCATAAATGTATGAATTTCGGGTTGGGAGTTGTACCCAAGTATACTCATTTGATCCGTTTCGCCGAATGCGTTTTTCCTCGTCGATGCTGATAATGACGAAATCGAAAGAATACTTCTCTTTCTGAACATCGAACTTGCTTTCACCTTTAGAACATCTAACGGTTACAACTGTTGTTGAGTCATCCACTTCTTCGTTGGGATTTCTACAATCGGTAAAAGCTCGCAAAAACGCCTTTTTAATTGCGGTAGGGTTGGAATCGCCGTCCTTTGACTTTTTAGTTAATACAATCTGATAATCCAAATCATACTTCCCTACATAGTCTTTTACGATACATCGCCTCTTTTGCGAACCGATAGGACGGCAGAAAAACGTGTAATGCTTGTCGATAGAAGGGTGTCGACGAATGTCTTGAATTAATTTGTGCGCCCTTTCACGAGCTTCTTTGGATTCAGAAAAAGGGACACGTTTTACCATTTCTTTCAACTCCTCTAACAATCTTAATTAAGTATATCATTATCTGCATTTTTTTGCAATAGATTCTACATTACAATTAAGAGTCAAAAGCAAATGCTTTCCAAACACTATAATGAATATAATCCATTATACCTAATAGGTATTCGACGGTGTTTGAGTACGGCTCACCAATAGCAAAGACGGTCGAACTCCGTTTATCGGTGTTCGACCGTCATTTTTTACCCGAGATACATATCAATTCGTACTTTTGTCTTTTCCAATCTCGGACCGTTCAGATCGCTTAAATGGATCATCCCGCAGCAAGTAAAAAAAGGAGAGCCCTGATTGTCGTCAGGACTCTTTTTTAATGGGGTGTTATAATGGATCTCAATTCGGTCGTCGTAGAGGACGATTTCTTTCACCAGACTTGAAATCAGCAAGGATTGTTTCGACTTTGAAATAAAAAACCGACAGATTTACTAATCTTCAATCTGCCGGTGTTTTCTATTGTTTATCGTTTTATCTATGAACTCTTAATCCGAAAAAGTCGACAGAAAAGAATAAAACGAATCCCGAAGAAACTTCAGGGTTCGTTTTATTACTTCTTGGTGGGCAATCGGGGACTCGAACCCAGGACCAACCGGTTATGAGCCGGTAGCTCTAACCAACTGAGCTAATTGCCCGAGGAGATGAAATAACGCGCCGTAGGGTAAGGAACGCGGGACGTCGAGGACGCCGTCCCCTACGACCTCGCGGGGATGGAGAACGAATGAATTGACGGCTCCGCCGTCATGAATTGCGCCCTTCGGTCGCGTGAATTGCGGGCAAGCCCGCATGAATTGCCGCTGTCGCGGCATTGACGCCGCAGGCGGCGTCAGACGGAAACGGCGATCGCGGTGCCCGAGGCGGCGGAGTTGAACGCCTCCTCCATCACGCGAAGGACGCGGCGCGCCTCGGGGAGCGTGACGATCTGCTCGGCTTTGCCGTCGATCGCGAGGACGAGGTTACGGTAGAAATCGTGGACGTCGGACACGGGGCGGGTCCAATCGTACTCGTCGAGGGTGATCTCGTCGCGGGGCGCCATGGTTTTGGTGATGCCGGCGGCGGTCTGCACGGGAAGGACGTCGGCTTCGTTCCACGCCTTACAGTAAGCGACGCGGGCGTTCTGCCGCCAGTCGGTGATGAGGGCGCTTCCCTTCTTCGCCTGCAGATAGAAGCGCGGGAGGGCGAGGAAATTGTAGGTGCCGACCTCGACGAGCGCGCGGGCGCCCCCCTCGAAGGTGAGCAGGAGTTTGAAGCCGTCGTCGACCTCGTCGGTCGTGATATGGGTGGTCTCGCAATAGATCTTTTCGATCTTGCCGGGGATGATCTGGAGGATCTGGTCGATCAGATGCACGCCCCAGTCGAGGATCATCCCGCCGCCGTACTGCTTTTTGCAGCGCCAGTCGCTCGGGATCCCGCGCGAGCCGTGGATGCGCGACTCGAGGTTGATCGTCTCGCCGATCTTGCCGGACTTGACGATCTCCTTGATCGCGAGAAAGTCGACGTCCCAACGGCGGTTCTGGTGAACGGTGAAGAGTTTGCCCGATTTGCGCGCCGCCGCCGCCATCCGGTCAAAGGACGCGACAGACAGCGCCACCGGCTTTTCGCAGACGACGTTGTGCCCCGTTTCAAGCAGTTTGACCACGATCTCCTCGTGGACGTCGTTCGGGGTCGCGACGACGCAGATCTCGGCGGCGGGATCGGCGCAGATCTCGTCGAGCGAGGAATAGACGCGGATCCCGCGGCTTCTCGCGAGTCGGTTCCGCTCCTCCCTGATATCGTAGACGCCGAGCAGCGCGACGACGTCGCTCTTCAGCGCGTGATCGGCGTGCCAGGCGCCCTGCCCGCCGTATCCGATCACGACCACGTTCTTCTTCATATCCGTTTCTCCTTTTGCCCTTCGGCATAATCAGCGTTCCATTTGGATATTATACCAAAACGATCGGATTTTGTCCATAGAAAAGAATAAAAAACTTTGTATTTTACAAAGCAAGTGACAAACGAACAAAAATGAACTTGCATTTTTCGGAAAAATAGGATAAGATAGAGGTAGTATTTTTTCTCGCGACCCCCTCTCTATTCTTTTTGAAGGAGAAAACAAATGAAAAAACTGTTGCTGCTGCTTGCCGTCTTGATGACGGCGGTTCTGCTCTTCGCGTCCTGCGGGACGGAGATCGAGGACGGGGTGATCGATATCGACGACGAGACGATCGCCGCCCTTCCCTGCTCGGTCGACGTCGAGGGGCTGGAGGGCGTGTCGGGCACCGTTTCGGTCGGTCTCGTCACCGAAGCCGAGAAAACCGACGCCCTCTCGAAAGTGAAAGAGGGATATTACGTCGCCGACGGCGCGGCGACCTACGCGGTCGAGATCTCGCTGAAAAAGGACGGCGAGGACATCGCGCCGGGCAAGCCGATCACGGTGAAAATCGGGCTGAAGACCCACGATCTGCCGCTGGATCAATATACGGTGTTCCACATCCACGGCGACCGCGTGACCGAGATCGTGCCGACCGTGACCGAGGACAGTCTGACCTTCTCGGTTTCGGATTTCTCGATCTTCCTCGTCGTGCCGAAGCACGTTCACACGCCGGGCGCCCTCGTCGTCGATACGGCGGCGACCTGCATCGCGACCGGAACGGGGCGTATTCCC
>CAMJDE010000222.1 GCA_946404295.1 uncultured Clostridia bacterium
CGGTCGCGCCGCCGTTCAAGATCGCGGAGTTCGACATCCTCTACGGAAAGGGGATCTCGAAGGGCAGCGAGGCGCTCGATCTCGCCGTCGGGTACGGCATCATCGAGAAGAGCGGCTCGTGGTTCTCGTTCGAGGGACAGCGGATCGGGCAGGGCAAGGACAACGCCCGGATCTATCTTGAGAGCGAGCCGGAAGTGCTGAAACGCGTGCAGGACGCCGTGCGCGCCGCCGCCGCGAAGTCCGATCCCGAAGAGGAGTTCGACGCCGGAGACGAGGAGTTTGACCTCCGCGACTTCGAGGTGGCGGACGAGAACAACTGACCGTGAAAGAGATCGGTTCCGGGGTCGTTTCCGCCGTCAAACGGGCGGGGAAGGACGCGCTGACGCTGACCGTCGCGCTCGACGCGGGCGGCGAGCGCCGTCTCACGGTCCCCGCGTCGCTCTACGAGCGGATCGGTTCGCCCGGGGTCGGCACGGTCCTTTCGGACACGGCGCTCTCGGAACTGTCCTTGGAGGCGGAGTACCTTTACGCCTGCCGCTCTGCGATCCGTATTCTCGAATACGGCGACAACAACGCGCGCACGCTCCGCGACAAACTGGCGCGGAAGGGGATCTCGCGCGAGGCGGCGCAGGCGGCGGTCGAGAAGATGGTCTCGCTCGGGTATATCCGCGAGGGCGAACAGGCGCGGCGGCTCGCCGTCGGCTACGCCCGAAGGAACCTCTGGGGCGAGCGCAAGATCGTTTCCGCGCTGACGGCGAAGGGATACTCCCGCGCCGACGCCGAAACCGCCGTGCGCGAAGCCGAGAGCGAAGGCGAGATCGACTTTTCCGAGGTGAGACGGTCGCTCGTCAAACGCTGCCGCGCGCGCGGCATGGACGACGAAAAGATCCGCGCCACGCTCTGGAGATACGGATTCGGGCACGAGGATTGAATAACCGAATAATCCCCGCGGGCGTCGGTTTGATCCGGCGAAACGCGGGGGTTTTCCGTCAAATAAGCGAAAAACGAAAGGAGAAGGGATGAAAAGACTGCTTCTTCTGTTTCTTTCGATGATGAAGATCGGGCTCTTCACGTTCGGCGGGGGATACGCCATGATCCCACTGCTCGAAAACGAGTTCGTTTCCAAACGGGGGTGGATCGGGGACGAGGAGTTCTTCGATATGGTCGCCGTCGCCGAATCGACCCCGGGGCCGATCGCCGTGAATATGGCGACCTACGTCGGGTATCGGGTCGGCGGGGTCGTCGGAGCGATCCTCGGTACGGTCGGAATCGTTGTTCCGTCGTTTGCGGTCATCTTTTTGATCTCGCTCGTTTTTCGGCGCTTTATTGCAGTCGCGTGGGTCGCGGCGGCGTTCCGGGGGATCCGGATCGCGGTCGTGTTTCTGATCTTTTCCGCCGCATGGCGACTCTTCAAAAGATTGCCGAAAAAGCCCTTTCCCCTGACCGTCTTTTCACTCGTGACGGCGGCGGCGACCGTCCTTTCGCTGCTTGCCGTCCGCTTTTCGTCGGTTTGGTTCATTCTGATAGGCGTCGGGCTGGGGCTCGCCGCCTATCTGTTCGCCTTACTCCCGAGAAACCGCAGAGGGGAGGGGGACAAATGATCCTGCTCCGTCTCTTTCTGACCTTTCTCAAAATCGGCTCGGTCGCCTTCGGCGGCGGATACGTTATGATCCCTCTGATGCGCGACGAGTGCCTTACGAACGGATGGCTGACCGAAGCGGAACTGCTCGATTTCATCGCCGTTTCGGAATCGACCCCGGGACCGATCGCCGTGAATATGGCGACCTTCGTGGGATCGTCGCAGGCGGGGATCCTCGGGGCGCTCGTCGCCACGCTCGGCGTGGTGCTCCCGTCTTTTTGCGTGATCCTGCTGGTCGCGGCGGCGCTCCGTCAACTGCTCCGGTATCGGGGGGTGCGCGCTGTCCTGTCTGGCGTTCGTCCCGTCGTCGTCGCCCTGATCCTTTCGACCGCCCTGACCATGTTTCTCTCGCTCACATTCGGCGTGGGAAAGATCGGCGACGCTCCGGTCTTTTCGCTTCCCGGGCTCTCGCTTTTCGTGTTCCTTTGCGCGATCGCGCTCCTTTGGCGACGACTTCGTCGCCGCCCGATCTCCCCGATCTTCCTGATCCTTTTTTCGGGGCTCGCGGGGATCGTCCTGTTCCGATAACCCCCGAAACGACGAAGAACCCCCCTTTGCGGCGTTCGCCGCAAAGGGGGGCGTCTGTTTTCGGGGAAACGCGCCGGGCGGCGCGCTTCTTTTTCGCGGGTCAGAAAACGATCGTTTCGCCCGGCATGACGCGGTAGGTTTTGCTCCCGTAGAGGAACCAGAGTTCGGTGAAGGTCGGGTTGTAGACGCGGTCGAGGTCGACGCTCCAGACCAGGCGGTTGTACGCCTCGGTATAGTCGTAGATCTCGCCGTTCGTCGCGTACCAGATCTTGTCGGCGTGCCCTCCCATCTTCTCGGCGAACTTTTCGATCACGTCCCAGTTGTCGTTGTCGTCGAACTCGTAACTGTGTCCCCAGACGTAGAAGAGCTGCGGGGCGCGGGGCTTG
The DNA here is from genome assembly GCA_946404295.1 of uncultured Clostridia bacterium. Lineage (GTDB taxonomy): Bacteria > Bacillota > Clostridia > Oscillospirales > CAG-272 > UBA1740. The sequence goes on from CAMJDE010000222.1 coordinate 2,554, forward strand.
TCAAAGACGAAGAACTTGTCCGCCAGTTCCATCAGGCGCGGGTTGCCGTGGTGGCAGGTCGCGGGGAGCTCCAGCCAGTCCTTCGGCATCGAGAACTTTTCGGTCGAGACCGTCGTGCGGCAGTAGACGACGCCGGCGGCTTTGAGGGCGTTTCTGCACTTCTCGCCCGTCACGCCGTAGGGCGCCGCGGAGCCGCGGATCGTGCGGTGAAACAGTTTTTCGAGGTTGGCGCGGTCGCGGATGATATCGAGGGTCGCAGCCGCCTCGGGAAGTTGATCCCAGAAAGGATGGATCGCGCCGTGCACGGCGACCTCCATGCCCTCGTAGGTTTCGACCGCTTCTTTCGCCGAGAGGCGCGTACCGTTGCGGGGAAGCGACGGATCGTCGGGCGAGAACAGGTCGGAGTTGATGTTGAAAGTCGCCTTCAACCCGTTCTTTTTGAAGATCGCGACCAGGCGTTTGTCGGGCGCCACGCCGTCGTCGTAGGAGAAGGTCAGGGCGCGGTCAAGGCCGTTCGGAAAGCGCATAAAGAGGGGTCGTTTCATTTTTGTATCTCCTTTTCAGTATGAAATCAGGGAAGGGGCGCCGTAAGACAGCGCGTATAGGCGGCAAACGCCGAGGGGATCGCGTAGCGGGCGAGCAGGTCGTCGGTCTCGGGCATCACGCAGCCGTCGGGCAGAGGACCGTCGGGCTCGGCGACCAGTACGAGGTAACCCGTCATACGCCACTCGATATGGGTAAACAGGTGTTTTGCGGGTTCGAGCGGGCGGAGGCGGATGGGTTCGAACCCCAGCGCGCGCACCGCGTCGAGCGCCTCTTTTTCGGAGAGCGTTCCCGAATAGTTCGGGAACTCCCAAAGCCCGGCGAGCAGTCCCCGCGCGGGGCGCTTGGAAAGGAGCGTGCGGGTGCCCGAGCGCACCAGAAGGACAGTGCGGGGGTCGATCTTCCGCGCGGGCTTTTTCCCCCGGACGGGGAGCGTTTCGGCAAGTCCCCGTTCGTGCGCCCGGCAGAGGGCGCGGACGGGGCAGGCGTCGCACCGCGGGGGTTGGTTCGGCAGGCATA
>CAMJDE010000223.1 GCA_946404295.1 uncultured Clostridia bacterium
AAGCGGCGTCTCGGAGACGAAGCGCGCGCCGTCGTTTGCAAACCTTGCCCTCTTCTCGCCGAACCGATCCCGGATCAAACCGTCGGGGTTCTTTATCCCGTAGTTGTTGAGATCGTTTTTCACTACTCTACCCCTATTGTCGGTCGTTCGGAGCGCGTCAGATATCGTTTGCGTCTGCGTCGGCTATGCCCTTGCTGCGTTCCTTCTGTTCTCTCACGAATTGTCCGGCTTGCTTCTTCTGATGCTGCGTGGCGTCCTCGAACTTGACCGGCTCGTTGATCACGACCTGCGTGAACGGAATGTTGATGTTGTATTTATCGAAAAGAAGTTTGAACTGACGGTTGAGGTCGCGCTCGACCTGATAGCGCATATCTTCCTCGCAGTTGGCGACGAAGCGCAGGATCACGGCGGAGTCGCCGAGTTCGGAGACGCCCTTGTAGAAGGGTCCCTCCTTGATGTCGGGGATCGCCTCGCGGATCGCGTCGAGGTTGTCTTTCAGGATCGATTCGACGCGTTCGAGCGACTCGCCGTACTCGATCCCGATCTCGCAGATCGCGAGCGAGAGTTGATTGGTCATATTGACGACCGTTTTCACGTCCGAGTTGTTGATGATCTTGACGTTCCCGCCCGTGTCGACGATCTGGGTCGTGCGGATGCCGATCTCCTTGACCGTCCCGCGGAAGCCGTCGACGACGATGATGTCCCCGACGTCGAAGACCTTTTCAAAGACGATGAAGAGCCCGGCGATGATGTCGGCGATCAGCGGCTGCGCGCCAAGCCCTACGATCAACCCCAAGATCCCGATGCCGGCGAGGATCGCCGTGGTATCAAGACCCGCGGTTTTCAGGATGAAGAAGAGCAGCACGATGACCGCCGCGTATTTGATCAGACTGCAAATGATCTCGACGATCGCTTTGCCGCGGTGGAGCAGCCGCGCGAACTGCATCAGCACGAACCGCACGACGAAACTGACGCCGAGCAGGAAGATCGCGTAACTGATCATCCGGATCGCGAGGTTGTATTCGCCCGCGAGCCCGAAGAAATTCAGGCTGCGCCAGAACACGTCCATCGGGTCGAAGATCGAGTTCCCGAAGATCATAAAGACGGCGTAGACGACGAGGATCAGATACCAGACGCACTTGAGGATCAGATCCGCCGTCACCTTGATTTTGAGTTTGGCTTTTTTCTTTTCGTTCTCCATGTTTCAAACTCCTTGCAGATATTTGCGGTTTTCTGCCCGGGGAACAGACAAGCATATTATATCATAAGAGATAGAAAACTGCAACCGTCTGTTAAAAAAAGGCGAAAAACGAAAACGGGACCCCCGCCGGGGGTCCTGTTTGTAAGGCGTTTTCGTTTATTTCGTCGGATCGTTCATCGCGCCGATGAAGAGCGGGAGATAATTCCGCGTATCGACCAGCATATAGACGAAGGGACGGGTGAACACGAACGTCGGTTTGACCGACATGTACAAACCCGACTCGGTCGCCGCGCCCGCCCGGGTCCCGTTCTCGTCCACGGAGAAAAAGGTCTTTTGCACAACGCTGTCGACCCGGAGATCGCGGCGCCTGCCCGTGATCCCGGAGAAATCCGCTTTCCCGCCGAAGGCGGCGGTCATTCCCATATTTTGGAGCGCGTCGGAAAGGTCGACCGTGTACTCGACCTCGTATTTGGGAAGACGGATTCTCACCTCTCCCGTCTGCCTGTTCGTCAGCAGTGAGCGGAGCGACCCGCCGTCGAGCGACGCCACGAAATCCGAGAGCAAAACGTACTTGTTCGGAAGCAGGGCGACGAACGCGTATTCTCCCCCGCCGTAGTATTTGACGATCCCCTGCGCCTGATCGCTGACGACGTAATCGCAGACCTCCTCTGCGATCATAAGGTCGACTTTGACACGTTCGCCGTTCTCCTTCGTAAAGGTTCCGGGCTGGGTATTGCGGGGCGAAAAAGGATTCGCCCATTCGGCGTCGAAAAAGAGGGCGTTGATCAGGTATAGAACCGTGTCGCCCGGGATCTCGTCGATCAATTCGGGGATCATCCCGTCGGTCTTTTCGTTTACCCACTCGTTGATCTGTCGAATGGTCGACTTATCAAAGGGGGCTGCGAAGGCGTCTGCTCCGTAGTAATCGGCGTTGGTTTGCAAAAACGCGGATCTGACGTTGGAACTGCTGTGCAGCCAGATCGAATTGGCGAGGGTGAGTTTGCACTTTTCCGTCTGCGCGAGCCCGGTGCGATAGGAGTAGAAAAACTCGTTCAGGTCGTCAAGGGACATTCCGAACGCGCTCTCCATCTGCGAAAGGGTTTTGCCCTTGGCACCGTTTGCCGTCATCGCGAGCGCCAGCATCGCCGAAAGCGGGGAGATCAGCGTGTTGTTGCCGTCGTACGCCTCCCGGAAGAGCCGGACGGAAAAGTCGGTCGCCGCCGTCGCGGCGTCGTTGGTGATCGGGGCGGGGATGCCGCTTCTCTGCCGCGGGACGATCCCCTCCATCAGGTCGTAGGTCAGCCCCTGTCCGACGGCGTTGCGCTTCGCGAGCCGGATCCCGAGCGGGAAAAGGATCGCGAAAAGCAGAACGAAGCACGCGGCGACCGTCCCCCATCTCTTCCAACCGCGAAACGCGTTCGTCTTTTTCGGCGGAGCGTCGGCTTGCAGGATCAGATCGTCGTCGATCTCGCCGATCGCGCGAACCAGATCGTCTCTTTTCATATCTGATATCCCTCCTTCTTCAGGTATCGGGCGAGTTTGTCCCTCGTCCGTTTGAGTTTGACGAGGACCCTGCTCTTCCCGTAGCCGTACCGCTCGCAGATCTTTGCGATCGGGTCGCCGTACCAGTAGCGGCGGATGAACAGGTTTCTGTCCTCTTCCTTTTGGGAACGGAGATACGCCGAAATAAGCCGCGAGAGTTCCCGCACCCCGACCGACGCGTCCGGTCCGCGCTCGCCTATGATCTCGTCGAGTTCGTCGAAGGGGACGGTTTCGCTTTCGGGGACGCGTTTGGCGGCGGTCTTCTTCCGCAGACGGTCGACGGCGATCTCGCGCGTCAGTTTGCCGAGGTAGGTTTTCAGGCACGCGGGGTTCCCCGGCGGAATGCTGTTCCACGCCGCGAAAAGAGCGTCGTTCAGGCACTCCTTCGCCTCTTCCGCGTCGTGCAGAAGGTTGTGTGCGACGGTTCTGCAGTACGCCCCGTACGCACTCTCGGCGCGTGCGATCGCTTCTTCTTCCCGCTTCTGAAACAGCTCGACGATGGCGGCGTCGTCCATACGTTTCCTCCTTTCCCGAAAAGTTCCTTCACCCTTATACCCGTTAAAAATCCGGAAGGATTACGCTTTTTCGATTCTTTTTTCATTATACCACACGAAAATGCAAATGGCAAACCGCTCAAACGCGAGGCAAAAGATAATCGACCGGTCCCCCGTTTGCCCGACGGCAAACGGGGGACCGGTCTTGCTGAAAACGGGCGCCCGCCCCTTTATTCCGCGTCGACGGTGGAGACGCCGAGGGTGACTTCCTCGAGGACGTCGAGGAGGAGACGGACGGTATCGAGCGAGGTCAGCATCGTGATATTGTTCTGCGCCGCGCAGCGGCGGATGGCGACGCC
>CAMJDE010000224.1 GCA_946404295.1 uncultured Clostridia bacterium
TTTATCGGCATGGGGATCCTCTTCGGCTCGGTATGCAGCGAGAAGTCGATCGGGGGGATCGCCTCAATCCTCGTCGCCTGCCAGTCGGTGCTGTCGGGAATGTGGTTCCCGATCGAGGGGCTGGGCGAGGGGATGCTCGCCGTGATGAACGCGCTCCCCTTCCGCAACGCGACCCTGCTCGTGCAGAACGTCGTTCTCGGGATCGGGGACGCGTGGGGCGATTTCGTCCGCCCGCTTCTGATCCTGCTCGGCTATACCCTCGCCGCGTTCGTTTGCGCGGTGCTGCTCTTCCGGCGGAAGATGAAAACCTAACGCGCATACCGCAAAAGGGCGCGGCAGTTTGCCGCGCTCTTTTTTGTTGCAAATCATTTGGTTTTTTCTTTTTTGAACAGGATATGGAACAGAACGAACAGTCCGGTGAAGAGAAGCACCGCGCCGAAAAGGATCGCGAACATCGCGGGGGTCTTGACCTCGTGACCGAAGAAGAAGAGCCGACAGTCGATCGCCTCGCGGATCCCCGCGACCGCCTCGTCGGGAAATCCGGCGTCGGTCATCGCGTCAAAGACGCCTCCGAGCAGGTGGTTTTTGATCAGCGAGGTGCCGTAGGTGCCGGGCAGGAAGGAGAGGACGCGGCGAAGCCCGTCGCCGAAACTCGAGATGGGCATATACGCCCCGCAGACGAAGCCGTAACCCGCCGAGACGACCGTTCCGACCGCCGACGCCTGACCGTTGGTCGAGAGGAAGAAGTGCAGGCAGGACGAGAGCGCGGTGCCGAAGAGCGTCAGGAGGATCACGTCGAGAATCGAAAGAAAGACGTCCGATACCGAGAGGTACCACCCCTGCGTCGCGAGGTACCCGAGCCCGCAGGCGAGCGCGGTCAGCGTGACGATCAGGGTACTCAAAGCCGAGGCGAGGTAGTACGCCCCCGCGAGGGTCGAACGCCTGACCGGGGTGACGGTCAGGTCGCGGATGGTGCCGTTCGCCTTGTCGCCGATCATCAGAAGGTTCGAGCAGAAGGCGACGGTCACGCAGCTGACCGCGAGCAGCGACGAGATCAACTGTCCCGCGACGGTGGCGTCGATGATCTTCGGATCGACCGAAAAGCCCTCGGGCAGAGCCGAAAAGAAACTGTCCTTATAGACCCGGGCGAGGAAGGTGGCGTAGAGGACGAGCAGGATGATCGGGGTGATCAGCGACGAGATGAACAGTCCCTTGTCCTTGAAAAAGACCTTCAGGTCGCGGCGGGTGAGCGCAAGGAGCGTTTTCATTTCGCGTCGCCCCCTTCCGAGAGGTCCTTGCCCGTAACGGCGAGGAACACGTCGTCCATTTTTCCCTTCGTGACCTCGTAATCCTTGAAGAGATCGGGGTGCGAGAGGATCAGTTCGGTCGCCGCCCCGGTATTCGGCAGGGTCACGCGGATCGCGTCGCGGATCGATTCGGTCGGATAGTCGACGCCGGGCAATTCGTTTACGCCGTAGACGGTCAGATAGTCGCCGGCGTAGCGGTTCTTGAGTTCAAGGGGCGTCCCCTCCGCGGCGATCTTGCCCGCGTCGAGGATCACGACGTAGTCTGCGTCCGCCGCCTCTTCCATATAGTGCGTGGTGAGAAAGACCGTCATTCCGGTTTTCTTCCGCAGGTCGTTCACCACGTTCCAGAGTTGTTTGCGCGTCTGGGGATCGAGCCCCGTCGTCGGTTCGTCGAGGATCAGGACCTCGGGCGAATGGAGCAGCGCGCGGGCAACGTCGATCCGCCGCCTCTGTCCCCCCGAGAGTTTGCCGACCGTGCGGTCGAGCAGATCGGTGAAAGAGAGTAGCGAAGACAGTTCGGCAAGCCGCTTTTCGAACGCGGCGCCGAACATGCCGTAGAGGGCGGCGCGGCTCCGCAGATTGTCGCGCACCGTGAGCATCTGATCGAGCGCGGAACTCTGAAACACGACGCCGATCCGTCCGGTGATCGCGGCTTTGTCGCGGTCGGGATCGCACCCGAGGACGCGCACCTCGCCCGCGTCGCGCGTCAGTTGCCCCGAGAGGATCGAGATCGTCGTCGACTTCCCCGCGCCGTTGACGCCGAGGAAGGCGAAGAGTTCGCCCCGCTTGACCCGGAAGGACAACCCGTCGACCGCCTTGACCGCGCCGAAAGATTTGTAGAGACCGTTGATCTCTATGACTTTTTCCATCGTTCTATCCTTTTTCGTCGTACTTTTCCGTCACGCCCCGCGGGGTGTTTCCCGCAAGATTATATCACCGAACGGAGGGAAAGTCAAGGGGCGGAACGGGGGACGGGCAAAACGAAAACCGCCCGCACAAAAGGCGGGCGGTTGCCGAAGTACAGGCGGTATTCAGTTCATTCCCGATACGGCTTTCATCATCTTGTTGTAGATCCGCAAATATTCGCTCGTGATTTTCGCTGCTTCGGCTGCCGTCAGATCGTCGTCGTCAACGTCCTCGAACTTTGCCGTCCATTCCGCCAACTCCGCCGTTTTGGTCAAATAATCGTTCATATAGGACATCGGGTTATTTTTATAGTTTTTACAGACAGTTACATAAGAATCCGCCCATTTTTCGTACTGCTTCAGCCAGTCCATATACTTCTGATACGTCTTGCCGCCGCCTTGCGCGGCGGTTCCCTCCGCGTCGCCGCCTTCATTGGTGGATGCACACCCGGCAAACGCGAACAGGAGGAGCGAAAGGATCAGAACAACGGTAAGAATACGGGTCATTTTGTTTTGCGTTTTCATTGGAATACCTCTTTCCGCCGTACCGCGACGTTCAAGCGTCTTTGCTTTGTACGGCTTTTTTGTTTTTGGTTTTTCGGAACAAAAGAACGAAAACCGTCGCGAGGAAAAGGATCAGGCTGATCCATTGCGAGGTCGAAAGCCCGAGCCAAACGCCGCGGATTTCGTCGCCGCGTAAAAACTCAAGTGAAAACCGAACGACGGGATAGACGGTGAGATAAACGAAGATCAGTTTCCCGTCGGCTCGTCTCCGGCGAAAGAGCGATAAAAGCAGCAAAAAGATCAGCAAATTGCACCCTGCCTCGACGAGTTGCACGGGAAAGCGCGGCACGCCCGCGACCGAAGGGTTCAACCGGTTCTCGCGTATCAGGACGCCGTGGCTCCACTCGCGTCCGTAGCAGCACCCGCCGAAAAAACAGCCGATGCGACCGAACGTGTGAAACAGGGGCGTGGCGACGGCGTAAAGGTCGAGGGCGTTTTTCTTTTCAAACAGACGGGTGAAACGAGTAAAGAGGAGAACGGCAAGAAGCCCCCCGAGGAAGCCGCCGTAGAAAACCATACCGCCCATGCCCTCCGATAAGAGCGAAAGCCATTCGCGGAAGGAAACGCGCCCGATCCGGGAAAAGGCATAAACGACGAGATCCGCCCGCGTGATCGCGTAGAGCAGATGTCCGCCGAGCAGCAGTCCCGCCCCGATCGCAAGGGACAAGAGAAGAATATCGTCGATCGTGTTCTTCCACCGCTTTGCCAAAAGCCAACAGACGAGAACCGACAGAGCAAGTCCGAAACATGAGAAGCGCCCGTAGGTTCCGACCGTTCTGCCTAACAGACGGATCTCCGGATACATTCATA
>CAMJDE010000225.1 GCA_946404295.1 uncultured Clostridia bacterium
GATCTTTGTCCACCTTGTTTTTTTCTCTCCCTTGCACTTGTATTGTAAATCCAAGCACAAGAAAAACTCGCCGACCAATACGCGAACCGCGTATGGACAACCGTTTGGAACCGCCTTGAACCGTTGACCAAGCGTGAGGCGTTCCAAGAGATGTCCGACAAGCAAAAAGCGACAATGCTCTTGTTCATTACGAATCAGATGCTGAACGCCGTTGTTCGCAAGAGCCGCCCCGAGGATAGCAACGCCCCGAAACAACCGCCCGAGCGCCCCGACGCGGGAAGGTGGCTTGCGACCGTCACCGTTTTCGAACACGGTCAAAAACGGGACAATCCGTACGACGGCTCCGGTCCGGTATTCGTGAATTACAGCGCGAACAACGACGGCAAAAACGATTGCCAGATGTTTGATTGTCAGTCGCTTTTCGGCGATACGCACTGGGCGTATAATCGATTCAAGTACAAGTGTTCTTTGCAAAGCATTTTACGATTTTACGCATCGTTGCTCCCCTGCGACGTAAAGACCGACAACAATCATCTCTACGAATTGATCCCCGAGTTTGAAAAACTCTGCATCTTGAAACGTGGCGAGGACGGAGAGATCGGATTGGACGTGCCCGCATTGCCTTTTTCGGAAGTAACCGAATACTGGAATCCCGTTTGCGAAGTGATCAAGTCCGAATTATACGAACGGCTTTCCGACGATCTGCGTAAACTGTGGGCAAAGACGAAAAACCGCGTTCCGAAACACGTGGACGAATCGAAATACTTTGTTCACGCGGGAGCCATGGGTGCGTATGTGAAAGCGCAACTCCTTGCAATCGTAAAGAAAGGTCTTCTGCCCTATCCGGTTGTGATCGGCAAAACCCCTCTCATCTATATTGCTTATCGGAAAAAGGACACGTAATCTTTTCGCTTTTCGTTCCAGTAGCTCTCACCAAAAAGTCCCCGGGCGTCAGCGACGCTCGGGGGCTTTTTAGCGTCCCGTTGGTCGAATCTCACTCCGCAAAGGGGGCGTCCCGCCCCCTGCGTTCTGCCGAGCGCTTGCATTCAACGCGTTTCCGTGGTATAATAATTCAAACCCACTCGATGGAGGAAACACGATGAAAAAGAACAGATTCTCGATCTTATTCTGCCTTTTTGCCGCTCTTCTTTTGCTCGCAAACTTGATCATTATCGGCGTTTTCAGCAATATTGAAGTCAAATCGACGTTCTACAACGCCCTGAACGTTTCTTCGCTGACAATTGCTTTCGTGAGTTTTATTGCCTCCTGCTTTTTCTCGATTTCGGTCTATCTTCAGGCAAAAAACCAAAACAAAATCAACGACAGTCTTCCGAAAAAGGAAGACCAGTATATCATCGCCAATTACTCGCTGTTCAACATTGAAAAAGAGATTTCCTTCTTTTCGCTCGTCGGCGACGAGAAGGATAACCTGATCCAATCCGACAATATCCTGAAAAGCGAAGGCGAGCGCGGAACCAACGACGTTACCCGGCTCGTATTTCTGCCCACCGACAGCGTCAATATGCCCACCTACAAGGTTTTGGTGAAGTCGATCGAGTTCATCTCCTCCAAGAATGAGACGCTCTATGCCGCAAAAGCCGACCGTAGCATTGACGGAGCGTATTCCGCAAACGTTCTCAACCGAGGATACAACTGTTTTTGCGTTGACCTTTCCGATACTATGGAAACGGTGCGAACCCTGTTTGAAAAAAGCAATTGTTTGAAACTGAATCTGGACGTCGTCAGCGTTTTTAACGTAAAGATGACCGTTTCATTTTACGTTTATCCGGGTGCAATCAAGAATACGGATCACAATCCGGACAAAAAGAGCATCCCCGATCTGACGACCTACGTCGTACATCACACGAATTACCGGATCGAAGACAAATCCATTCTGACCAACGGATAATCACGCAAAAAGAGCCGCCCGCCGGGCGGCTCTTTTTGCGTTTGTTAAAACCGTTCTACTTTGAAACTCTCGGTACAGAGGGTCGGGAACTCTTTTTTGCCCCATGGTTTGTGCCAGCGAAGCGAGCCGTGCAGTCTGCCGTCTGCGTCGCGGACGCCCCAGACGAGCTGTGAGACGGCGGGTTTGAAGCCGGTGCCGCACTCGAAATTGACGGTCCCGATCTCGACGTTGCACTTCCCTTTCTCCATTCCGAAGAGGTCGATATCGGTGGTCGAGACGATGACCGTATTGTGCTGCGCGACGATGTGGTTGAAAACCGACAGATGCGAGCAGTCGTGGAAGGTCAGACCCTCCTCGCAGTTGTGGATATAGAGATAATCCGAAACGACGTGTTCGCCCGACACGATCCCGTAGCGGAAGCCCTGCACCGAGACGTTGCGGAGCACGTTGTCGTCGTTCTGATCGCCCGAGAGGACCAGCCCCGCCGTATGGCAGGGGTTCTTCTGCAGTTCCTTTCCGAGGACCGTGTCGCCGACGTTCTCGGTCAGGGCGAACTGGCTGTCCTCGACGTGGACGCGGCTGACGTTCTGCAGGTTGACGGCGCTCTCGGTCGGATACATCTTGTCGCGGCGCATCGGGACGCGGAAATCGAGGTTGGAGATCGAGAACTGTATGGCGCTGAACTTCCCTTTGCAGCTCGTGCCCTCGGGGGCGGCGAGAATGGCGTAGGGGCGCGCCGTCCCGTCGTGTTCCTCGGGGGCGTCCCAGTCGGAGAAAATGCGCGTGTTCATCGAGCCGAGCGCCTCGCCCGGCGCGACGAAACAGGTCGGGTCGTAGTTGTTCTTGACCGACTCGAGGTCGCGCACGATGTAGGCGTTCAGCATCCGGCAGGGCATCTCGCCCTCGAGATAAATATTCGCGCTTCCGGGCGGGATCATCAACTGTGCGCGCAGGGGTTTTCCGTTATACTCCTCGATCGCGAGGGACGCGATCCGGTAGCCGCCCTTGGTATAGGGGAACAGGATCCTCCCTCCTCCGCGCTCCGCCGTATAGTTGATCGCCGCCTGAATCGCCGCGGTATCGTCCGCGATCCCGTCGCCCTTCGCGCCGAAATCGAAGACGTTGACGCCGAATGCCGTCATAGCCGTTATCCTTCCTTTTCACGTACGGGACGCCTCTTGCGTCCCCTTGCCTCTATTATATAACGGTTTCCTCTTTTTTGCAAGGCGTTTTGCCGTTTTCGCGCGACAAAAAGGACGTCCCCGGAAAACCCGTCCGTATCGGGGCGGGGTCCGGGGGCGTCCGTTCGGTTTTTCCCTTCGGTCAGTTCGCGTTCTGCTCGACCTTCGGCAGCGTATACCAGATCTTCAGATCTTTGTCGAGTTGTCTCTGCTTCACCGCGCGGAGCGATTCGTACTGCTGCGTGATGAAGTCGGCGCCGACGGTAAAATGATTGCTCTTCATCAGGGCGTGCCAGCGACTGCCGCGCAGGATCTCGCCGAACAGATCCTCGACCGCCTTGTCGCGGCCCCAAAGGATCCCGTCGTAGATGATGTCGAGCATCCGGTCGGTCCCCTGGTTGTAGACCGTGGTCGTGTATTTGGTCACGATCTGCAGGAACTGGGTGCGGATCGCGGGCGAGTTCTCGGTGCAGTACTGCAGGTACGCCGTGAGCG
>CAMJDE010000226.1 GCA_946404295.1 uncultured Clostridia bacterium
GTCGGGATCCCGTATTTTTTCATCAGATCCTTGGCGAACACCTTGCTTCCCTCGATGATCGCGGCGTCGGCGCGCGGACCGAAGCAGGGAATCCCGTGTCCCTCGAGCGCGTCGACGCAGCCGAGGACGAGCGGGTCGTCGGGGGCGACCACGGCGAAATCGACCTTGTTCTCGTAGGCGAACGCGACGATCTTGTCGATCTCGGTCGCGCCGATCGGGACGCAGACGGCGTCGCGGGCGATGCCGCCGTTGCCCGGCAGGCAAAAGACCGTCTCGACCGCCGGATTCTCCTTCAGTTTTCGGATCAGGGCGTGTTCGCGGCCGCCCCCGCCGACAACCAGCAGTTTCATAGTCCCTCCGTCAACCCCTCGGGGTCGTTTTTCTTAATGATGGAACAGGCGCATTCCGGTAAACGCCATCACCATACCGTACTTGTCGGCGCACTCGATCACGAGATCGTCGCGGATCGATCCGCCCGGCTCGGCGATATAGGCGACGCCGCTCTTCTTGGCGCGCTCGATATTGTCGCTGAACGGGAAGAAGGCGTCGGAGCCGAGCGAGACGCCGGTCCGGGTCGCAAGAAACGCCTTTTTCTCGGCGTCGGAGAGCGGCTCGGGACGGGTGGTAAAGTATTTCTGCCAATTGCCCTCGGCGGTCACGTCCTCCTCGTTCTGGTTGATGTAGCCGTCGATCACGTTGTCGCGGTCGGGGCGCCCGAGCGTGGGAAGGAACGGCAGGTTCAGCACCTTGTCGTACTGACGCAAGAACCACGTGTCTGCTTTGCTGCCCGCGAGCCGGGTGCAATGGACGCGCGACTGCTGACCCGCGCCGACGCCGATCGCCTGCCCGTCGTAGGCGAAGCAGACCGAGTTGGACTGGGTGTATTTGAGGGTGATCAGCGAGATGATGAGGTCACGCGCCGCCGCCTCGGGCAGATCCTTATTCTTGGTGACGATATTGGAGAGGAGCGCGCGGTCGATCTTGAAGTTGTTTCTGCCCTGCTCGAAGGTGATGCCGAAAACCTGCTTGCGCTCGGCTTCCTCGGGGACGTAGGCGGGATCGATCTTCACGATATTGTAGCCGCCCTTGCGCTTGGATTTCAGGATCTCGAGCGCCTCGGGCTCGTAGCCCGGCGCGATGATGCCGTCCGAGACCTCGCGCTTGATCATCTTTGCCGTCGTGACGTCGCAGACGTCGGAGAGCGCGACCCAGTCGCCGAAGGAGCACATCCGGTCGGTGCCTCTCGCGCGGGCGTAGGCGCAGGCGAGGGGGGAGTCGTCAAGACCCTCGATATCGTCGACGAAGCAGGCGCGCTTCAGCGTGTCGGACAGTTTCAGACCGACGGCGGCGGAGGTGGGGCTGACGTGCTTGAAACTCGCGACGGCGGGAAGCCCCAGCGCCTCTTTCAGTTCCTTGACGAGCTGCCAGGAATTGAAGGCGTCGAGAAAGTTGATGTAGCCGGGTCTGCCGTTCAGAATCTCGATCGGCAGGTCCTCTCCCCCGCGCATATAGATCTTCGCGGGTTTCTGGTTGGGGTTGCAGCCGTATTTCAGTTCAAACTCTTTCATTTTCTCTTCCCTTTCCTTTCAGGCGTTTCCGTTGATCAGGCGTTTTTCCTCTTTGCCGCTCGCGAGGTCGGTATAGCGAACGTAGAGCGAGATGCGGTTGTCGTGGTTGAGCGCATCCCAGAGGGAGTTCGTGAAGGCGTCGATATCGTCGCCGATCGCGACGCGCTCGGGTTCACCCTGGAAGGTCGGGAGGGGCGAGCCGTCGCCGACGTAGGTGTGAATGAAGTGTCCGAGCCCGGGAAGCGCGGTATAGGAGAAGGTGTAGCGGTTGCACGCCGTTCCCTCGGGATCGGCGCTCTTGAGGATACTCATTTCGTAGGTGAAGTCGCCGTCCTCAAAGGTCAGGATCCCGCTGATGCGGGGGGTGAAGTTCGGAGCGTCCGGCTCAAACGCGCGGGATTCGAGCGACTTTTTGAAGCACTTGCCCGCCTTGAGACCCTCGTAGATCGTATCGGTCTGGTCGCCGTTGGTGACGATCAGGTTGTTCTCGTAGTTGCGTTCGGCGGCGTAGATGATGAGCGACGGATCCTCGACGAGCGAAGGATCGAAGGGCTCGGTGAAGAGCGCGCCGTCGCGCTCGACGAAGACGCGGTTCCGGCTGTTGCGGCTGCGCCCCATGATGAAGTAGGCGGTGACGGCTTTCTTTCCGTCGGCGCTCTTGCCGATCACGATGCCGCGCCCGACGTAGGAATTGTCGCGGATCAGTTCCGCGATGTCGTTGATGCCGTAGACGTTCATTTCAGTTCTCCTTATCTCTCATTTGTTTGGATACGAGTTCGACCGCGGCGGGCAGGATCTTCCACTCCGCCAGCCGCATCACGCGTTTCTGCAGGGTCTCGGGAGTGTCGTTCTTTCCGATCGCGACCGCCTTCTGCAGGATGATCTCTCCCCCGTCGGGGATCTCGTTGACGAAATGCACCGTCGCGCCGGTGACCTTGACCCCGCGCGCGAGCGCCGCTTCGTGGACGCGCAGCCCGTAGTAGCCCGCCCCGCAGAACGAGGGGATCAGCGACGGGTGAACGTTCACGATCCGGTGATCGTAGTCGCGGGTAAAGTCCTCCGAGAGGATCGAGAGGAACCCGGCGAGGACGATCAGGTCGCAGCGGGCGTCGACGAGCGCCGTCCGGATCTCCCGCTCCATTCCCTCCTGTCCCCCGCACGCCTTCTTTTCAAAGACGGCGGTCGGGATCCCGGCGGACTTGGCGCGCTCGAGGGCGTAGGCGCCCGCCTTGTTCGAGATCACGAGGACGATCGTCCCGTTCGAGATGATCCCGGACTTTTCGGCGTCGATCAGCGCCTGCAGGTTGGTGCCGCCGCCCGAGACGAGGACGGCGATCCGCGTCTTATCCTTCATTGTTTGCGCCTCCGTCGGCGGGGGTTTCGGGGTTATTTACGGTCTGATCCTTCTTTTTCAGGGCGCCGAGCACCCCGAGCAGCGGGAGGATCACGCTTCCGATCGAGTTGCCGAGCACCGCCGCCAACTCAAACAGCGCGATCTTGCCGTCCGCGATCCCCGACGCGCCGAAGTAGAACATATCGGCGATCGAGTGCTCGAATCCCGCGAGGATGAAGACCGGAATCCCGAAGAGAACGCCGATCGGGCTCTTCTTCGAGCGGAAGATCTCGACGGCGATATACATCAGGACGCCGCAGAAGATCGCGCGGACGAGGGTGGACCCGAAGGACTGTTCGAGTTTGGCTTGACAGATCTGCTCCGCGCGCTCGCCGAGGGCGGGCAGCGCGCGCCGGATCAGCATCCCGACCGGGAAGGTCACGGCGAGGTTGCAGACGAGCCCCACGCCGATGGCGGCGCAGTTTGCGGGGCTGTGATCGGCGACGACGTAGCCGATCTTGCCGGTGTAGAGGTAGTAACCGAGGTAGCAGATCGAGAGGAGCGCGACCGAGAAGAAGATCGCCCCGTAGTAGCGATTGTCGGGGCAGGCGAGAAACACGCTCCCGCCGATCGAGATCATGATCGCGGCACAGACGCCGCCCGTTACCGTTTTCAGCATATT
>CAMJDE010000227.1 GCA_946404295.1 uncultured Clostridia bacterium
CCGAGATGTTTGTTCGCCTTGTTTCGCATACCGTCCTCCCGATACTCTTATTGCAAGTCTTTCCTTGCAAAAGCGGTTTACGTTTCTTAAAAACAGTATACCATAAAAAAGCGAAAAATACAATCTGTTTTGAAAGTGACCGTTTAATCGTTCCCCTCGCTGCCGTTTCTCTTCGGCGGTTCGATCCCCGCCATTTCGCGCAGGGCGGACAGCGCCTCGCGGATCCCGCCGATCCCGTCGATCAGCCCGCACTTCACCGCCGCCTCGCCGTCGAGGATCGAGCCGACGTCGTTCGCCATGACGTCGGTGCGCATCATCACGCCGAGGAAGTCCTCGCGGCTGACGCGCGAGTGCTCGACGACGAAGCGCACGATTCGCTCCTGCATATCCCGCAGATACTCGAAACTCTGCGGCGCCGAGATGACCGTCCCGGTCGTGCGGACGGGGTGGACGGTCATGGTCGCGGAGGGGACGATGAACGACTTTTTCGCCGAGACGGCGAGCGGGACGCCGATCGAGTGTCCCCCGCCGAGCACGACCGAAACGGTCGGTTTGTCAAGCGACGCGATCACCTCGGAGATCGCGAGTCCCGCCTCGACGTCGCCGCCCATCGTGTTCAGCAGGATCAGGATCCCGTCGATCCGCTCGTCCTCCTCGAGCGCGAAGAGCAGCGGGATCAGATGCTCGTATTTGGTGGTTTTCTGGTTGCTCTCCTGCACGTAATGCCCCTCGATCTGCCCGATCACGTTCAGGCAGTAGAAGCACTCGCGCCCGTTCTCGACCGTCACGCCGCCGCCCCCGGGCAAGAGGTCCTTGTCCTCTTCTTTCCGCCCGGGCTTTTTGGTCTCCTCGGTTTCCATTTCTCTCCGTATTCCCCTTCCCTTTTTTTCGTTTTTATAGTTTTTGACCGAAGAAACGTTTTTATTCTGTTTCGAGATTATCTTTTCTGCGCATTTACTTTTTTATTTCTATATGTTATAATATTCGGCGGTAGAAAAAATCGAACAGAGTAAGGAGACGATAAAATGGCAAAAGTTATTGTGGAAACCTCTGCGCGTCACGTTCATCTTACCCGCGAACACGTCGATCTTCTTTTCGGCGCCGGCTATCAGCTGACCAAGAAGAAGGACCTTTCGCAGCCCGGGCAGTTCGCCTGCGCCGAGAAGGTCACCGTCGTCGGCGAGCGCGGACAGCTCTCCGCGAGCATCCTCGGTCCCGAGCGGAGCGCCGATCAGGTCGAACTGTCCCTGACCGACGCGCGCACGATCGGCGTGAAAGCCCCGATCCGTGAGAGCGGCGACGTCGCCGGAAGCGGCGCCTGCAAGATCATCGGCCCGTGCGGCGAGATCGACCTTGCCGAGGGCGTGATCGCGGCGAAGCGGCACATTCACCTGACCCCCGAGAACGCCGCCGAGTTCGGACTCTCGGACAAGCAGATCGTGAAGGTCAAGGTCAACGGGCTCCGTCCCCTGATCTTCGACGACGTGGTCGTCCGCGTCAGCCCGAAGTTCGCCCCCGCCATGCACATCGACACCGACGAGTCGAACGCCGCGTTCGGCGCGACCGAGGGCGAGATCATCGCCTGACCCCCACCGAAAAAAACAAAAGGAGATAAAACCATGAGCAAATGCGAATACGCGATGTCGAGCGACGTAGCCGCGATGTGCACCGTTGCCCAGGGTCCGAACCACGGACCGGCTCCGCTTCCCGAAGAGGGCAAGTGGGTGCAGGCAAGAGAGGTGTCCGACATCTCGGGATTGACCCACGGGATCGGCTGGTGCGCTCCCCAGCAGGGCGCCTGCAAACTGACCCTGAACGTGAAAGCCGGCATCATTCAGGAGGCGCTGGTCGAGACGATCGGCTGCTCCGGTATGACCCATTCCGCCGCGATGGCGGCGGAGATTCTGCCCGGCAAGACCATCCTTGAGGCGCTGAACACCGACCTTGTTTGCGACGCGATCAATACCGCGATGCGCGAACTCTTCCTCCAGATCGTCTACGGGCGCACCCAGTCGGCGTTCTCCGAGGGCGGGCTGGTCATCGGCGCGGGGCTTGAGGACCTCGGCAAGGGGACCCGCTCGCAGGTCGGCACGATGTACGGCACGAAGGAAAAGGGCGTCCGCTACCTTGAAATGGCGGAGGGTTACGTGACCCGGATGGCGCTTGACGCCGACAACCAGGTCATCGGATACGAGTTCGTCTCGCTCGGCAAGATGACCGATTTCATCAAGCGCGGCGACGACCCGACCACGGCGTATAACAAGTCGATCGGCACCTACGGCAGATTTGCCGATGCGGTCACCTACATCGACCCCCGCAAGAAGTAAGGAGGACGAGAAGATGGCATTGTTTGAAGGATACGAAAGAAGAATCGATAAGATCAACGGCGTGCTGAAAGAATACGGCATCAAGTCGGTCGAAGAGTGCCGCGAGATCACCCTCGCCGCCGGCGTCGACTGCGACAAGATCGTCCGCGAGACCCAGCCGATCTGCTTTGAAAACGCCGTCTGGGCGTACACCGTCGGCGCCGCGATCGCGCTGAAGAAGGGCTGCAAGAAGGCGTCGGACGCCGCCGCCGCGATCGGCATCGGTCTGCAGGCGTTCTGCATCCCCGGTTCGGTCGCAGAGAACCGCAAGGTGGGTCTCGGTCACGGCAACCTCGGCGCGATGCTGCTCTCCGAGGAGACCAGCTGCTTCTGCTTCCTCGCGGGACACGAATCGTTCGCCGCCGCCGAGGGCGCGATCAAGATCGCGCTGAACGCGAACAAAGTGCGTAAGAACCCCCTGCAGGTCATTCTGAACGGGCTGGGCAAGGACGCCGCGTTCATCATTTCGCGCATCAACGGCTTCACCTACTGCAAGACCGAGTTCGACCCCTACACCGAAGAGGTCAAGGTCGTCTCGAAGACCGCGTACTCCAACGGTCCCCGCGCGAACGTCCGCTGCTACGGCGCCGACAACGTGCCGGAGGGCGTGGCGATCATGAAGCTCGAGCACGTCGGCGTTTCGATCACCGGCAACTCGACCAACCCGACCCGCTTCCAGCACCCGGTCGCCGGCACCTACAAAAAGTGGTGCGTCGAGAACGGCGTCAAGTACTTCTCGGTCGCATCGGGCGGCGGTACGGGCAGAACCCTGCACCCGGACAATATGGCTGCCGGTCCGTCCAGCTACGGTATGACCGACACGATGGGTCGGATGCACAGCGACGCGCAGTTCGCCGGCTCGTCCTCGGTCCCGGCGCACGTCGAGATGATGGGTCTGATCGGTATGGGCAACAACCCGATGGTCGGCGCGACCGTTGCCGTCGCCGTCGCCGTCGAGGAGTCGCAGAAAAACAAGTAATCCCCGCAAAAAAGACTGCGGGCGTCCGGAGCGATCCGGGCGCCCGTTCTGTTTATTTGCGAGGGGGCGGTTGCAAAAAAGCGCGTTCCGACCGAAAAAAACGGGGGCGGTCGGCGACGCTTTTTTCCCTGTGCGGGGCGGCGGCGGTTGCCCCGCAAGGGTCGTCCACCGACGGAAAAACGCCCGCCCGAAAACAACAGCCGCCCGGATTGCTCCGGGCGGCTGCCGTGCGGGG
>CAMJDE010000228.1 GCA_946404295.1 uncultured Clostridia bacterium
CGATTCCGCACGCCTTCTTGATCAGAACCGGCGCGGGAGGGGTCTAGGTGATGAAACAGAAGGTACGGTCGGCGTAAACGGTGATGACGACGGGGATGATCAGCCCCATATCGTTCTTGGTTCTCTCGTTGAACTCCTTGGTGAAGTTCGGGATCGAGACGCCGTACTGACCGAGCGCGGGACCTACCGGGGGAGCGGGAGTCGCTTTACCGGCGGGAAGCTGCAGTTTGATATAACCGGAAATCTTTTTGGTTGCCATAATGCGTTATCCTCCAAAATGTGGTTGACGCGGGAAACATAGACAGATTTGTTTCCCTCCCACGAACTTGCGACGGAGATCAGTCCTCTTCGTCGCGGCGGATATCCCTCATATCGACGATGACCTGGATATCACGGGTTTCGGTAGAGACAAGGACGGTCGCCTGATCGGATTCGGTATCGATCTCCTGGAGCGTACCTTTGTAGCCCTCGAAGATGCCCGAGACGAGCGACACTTTGTCGCCCGGGGCGAAAGCGGGTTTCTCGGTCTTGGTTTCGACCTTGAAGCTCTTGACCTCCGCGTCGGTCAGGGGAGTGGGCTTGGAGCCCGGTCCGACGAATCCGGTGACGCCGGTGATGTTGCGCACGACGTGCCAGGTCTCGTCGGTCATAATCATCTTGACGAAAACGTAGCAGGGAAAGACCTTGGACTCGACTTCTTTCTGTTCACCCTTTTCGTTGGTGGTGACGGTGATCTCGATGGGGAGTACCACCTCGAAGATCTTGTCGCCGAGACCGCGGTTCTCTACGATCTTCTCAATGTTGGTTTTGACCTTGTTCTCGTAGCCGGAGTACGTATGGACTACGTACCATCTGGGACCTTGGTTCATTTCATTGATATCGCTCATCTTATTTCAGATGCGATCAGCCGACGAGTCCGGCGATCCCTCCGAGAATCTCGGAGCAGACGAAATCAACGAGACCGATCAGAAGCCCGAGCACGACGGTCGCGGACAGAACGAGAACGGTGTTCTTCTTGACGTCCTTCCAGGGCATCCAGACGACCTTTTTCATCTCGCTCTTGTAGTCGCTCCAGAGTTTCTTGAGCCGACGACCGATCCGGACGAAGAGGTTCGGCTTTTTCGCCGTTTCCTTCTTCTTCTGCGCGGGGGCTTTTTCCTGCTCTTCTTCGAGCGGAGCGTTCATTTCTTCGTTTTCAGCCATCACGCGCTCTCCTTACTTGGTTTCCTTGTGCAAAGTATGCTTGCGGCAGAACCGGCAATACTTCTTTGTCTCAAGGCGATCGGGATCGTTCTTCTTGTTCTTTTTCGTGTCATAATTGCGTTGCTTGCATTCGGAGCAGGCAAGGGTAATTTTGACTCTCATAACGGCACCTCCTGTCAGATTTGGGTTTCCCCTGAATACCTCCCTCGATGGATGAGGCGGCGCGCACCGGTCCCAGTCGGGGCGCACAAAAAAAGCACCTCAGCAAAGAGGTGTTTCAATTTTATCACCCGAGAAGCGATTTGTCAAGGCTTTTTTCAAAAATATTTATATATATAAGACGAAACGGACCGCCGCGCGGTTTGAATCGGCGGTCCGGTTAAGCGGGGCGCTGCCGTTTTGATCAGCGGATCACTTTCAGGGCGGCGGGATCGGAGATCCGGACGAACCCGATATAGGTGGTTCCGCGATTGACGGTCAGGCGGTTCCCGTCGGAGTCAAAAAGGGTGAAAACGCCGTTGTCCATCCGCCACGTCACCTCGCGCGACGTGCCGTCGGTGATATACTTTCCGCTTCCGCCGTTCAAAAGAAGGGAAAACTCGCTTCCGTTCGCACTCTCGTAGGTGGCGCAGTCGGAGGACAGCACGATCAGGTTCGTGAAAGCGATCTGTTCGCGGTCGATCCCGTCGATCTGTTTCTCCCCAAGCTGCGAACGCAGATAGACGCCCGTCTCGCTCTGATAGGAGAAGGCGGCGTTCTGCGTCGACGAGAAGGTGACGAGGATCTCCGAGGCGCTTTCGTCTCCCGCGGGGATCTTACCGCGCCCCTCCGGGAAGACGAACGGAGCCGTGAAACCCTCGGCGACCGTCGTCCGGTAGCCGAGTTTTCCGATCTCGGACGAGATCAGGGATCCGGTCGTCATCAGGTTGTGCGGCATGATCCGCGACGTGTCGCGGTAGCAGAGCGACTGCAGGTTCTGCGTGAGATAGTCGAGGGTGTCGATCTGATCGAAGAGGACGGACGCCGAAACGTCGCTTGTTCCCGCGTAGACCTGGATGGGGTCGAACGACGCCACCACGTTCGCTATGTAGTCTCTTGTCGAACGAATTCCGCCGATTTTTTCAAGCGATTTGTATTCGGTCGTCACCATGACGAGTCGGGTCGCCCCGTTTTCGATCGGAAACTCGAACAAAACGTCGGAAGAACCGATCCCGAACTGCGGCAAAGCGTAGGAAGTGTTGCCGAATGAGACGGCGACAGGTCTTGAAATCGACGCGTTTTCCGCCGTTTCAAGACCTGTCAGAGGATGGTAGAAGAGGGGGGCTTGCGGGATCTCGGCTTCGGTCGTTTCGGGGATCGGTCCGCTCGTTTCCTGCGGCTCGGTCTGTTCCGGTTCGACGAGGTTGTCTTGCTCCGGGATCGGCTGTTTGTTCCGGATCGGGATCAGGGACGCCGCCTCGCATCCGGAAAAGGACGCGATGACGAGAAGCGCGAGAATAAAGGCGAAGATCGAGAGAGAGGCGAGGGAATTGCGTTTTTTGAACACTTTCATTTTTTACCTCCTTGTGTTCGGGGAAATCAGGATACGAGCATCTTTTCGAGCCAGACGCACCCGAGATCGAACGCCTCGTAGAGCCCTTCCTTCACCAGTTTCTGCTTCACGGGTTTCCCGTCTTTGGAGCAGACCTGCACCAGGATCGTATCCGGGACCTCGACCGACTGATCGCCGACCGAGACCTTCTTCTGCGACATGATCATCATGGAGAGGTAATACTCGTCCGAGAGATCGCCGTAGAAGAGATCGTTGCCCTTCCGAACGAGGGGCTTTCCTTTGTAGGTAAGGTAACTTCCGTCAATGTTTTGGACTTTCACTGTTTGCATCTCCTTTCTTTTGTATTCCGTTTCGTCGTCCGGCTCTGCCCGTTCGAACCCATCTTACCCGAGGAAACGCAGTCTGTCAAGTCAATCGACAAAAACAGAACCGCGGGTATTCATCGGGCTTTTTCGCCTTTTGACGGCGTTAGCGCGGATTCCCCGTAATGTGACAGGGAGAGCCGCGATACGCGTCGGAGGCGGGACGGGGGACGGGGAGCGCGAGACCGAAGAAACGGTCGGCAAAGAGAGAAAACTCTGCCTGTTCGCGCGCCTTGCCCGGAAGGGACGTCCGATCTGCCGTTTTGGTCAGGATCGGGAGCGTGGAACGCTGCTTGACCGTTCGCAACAGATCGCGTCCGCGGTCGGTGAATCCGAAGATCCTTGTGTAGAGGGGGCTTTCGTCGGGGCGGGGGGAGGTAAAGCCCAGCCACGCCGAAAGGATCATACGGCGGATCTCGGAGGACGAAGCGGAACGGCAGGACGTGCGGACGATCA
>CAMJDE010000229.1 GCA_946404295.1 uncultured Clostridia bacterium
GGGTTACACAGCGAAAAAAGGTTTACTCAACCGTTAACCACCTGCGGAGTAAAATTTCGTACCGCGCGCGGTTCTCCAGCGCCTTCTCGCGCTGAAAGAGCGTGAGCGCCGAGATCCCGTTGCGGATCGCGAGAACGGTTCCCTCGGGAAACGCCTTGAACGCCGGATCGAAAGCGAACACGGTATAGGACAGTTTGATCCCGTATTCGCCCGAAAACGCGTCGTCGGGCGTACCCGCGGGGGCGAAGTCGCGGATCGGGAGAAAGGCGTCGGAACTTTCCTGCGTCGAAGCCAGCACCTCGGGATCCATAAAGAAGAGAAGCGCGTTCCCGGTCATGATCTCGTCCGAGAGCAGGTCACGGTTCTGCATGATCAGCGCGCCGCTGACCGAATAGCCGCTGCCGGCGTTCTCCTCGTTCCAGCGCGCGACCTGATCGTTGGTCATCATAAACAGGAAGGAGATCGAAATATCGGCGTCGCGTCCGTCCTCGCCCGCTTCGCGTTCGAGAGCGGAGACGATCGCGCGCTGTTCGTCGCCCGAGAACTCGCCGGGACCCGCGTAATAAAAATAGTAGTCGGGGGCTTTTCTGCGGCAGGTCGAGAGCGTGAGGAAAAGGACCGCGAATATCCCGATCGCGGCGATGATGGTCCGCCATTTGTAGTGATACCAGAAGTTGTCGAACCAACGCCAGACCTTGCCGTGCTTGACGTACAGGTCGCCGCCCTCCGGTTTGTCCCGCTCGGGACCGCCGTTCTGATCCATAGCGCTCTCCTTTGTTTTTTCCTTTTCAGTATAACACAAAACGGGAACAAAATCAAGTGCGGCGCACGCGGGAAACGGGACAAGCCCCCGCGCTCCCTGCCGCACGCGGGTTTGGTATATCCAAATCACCCCCGAACGGGGGTGTACGTAATCCACCGTTTCCAAATCCAAACCGCCTGCGGTTTGGCACGTAATCTGCGCGCCCGGCGCGCAGCATGTAATCCGCTTGCTGTGCAAGCGGTATGTAATCGCGGCGTAGCCGTGTATGTAATCCGTTCGCGAAGCGGACGGTATGTAATCCGCTTGCCGTGCGAGCGGTTCGTGCATCGTTGCCCCTTCCACCGCCGCGGCGGTCCCCCAACGCGCTCGCCGTCGCATAGTCGCCCGGAGCTTGCGGCGTGCCGCACGCTCCGCGCTCCTTGCTTTGGGCAAGACCTCTTCACGACAAACAGTCCACCGGACTGTTTGTCGCTCGCTAACCCCGTTGGGGGGGCGGAGGAACGTTCCCTGCGGGAAATTACATACAATGCTTCGCATTGGTTACATACTGCCCTGCGGGCAGATTACATACCACGCTGTCGCGTGGATTACATACCGCCCGTTGGGCGGATTACATACCGCGCTCGCGCGGATTGGGAACGGCGGTTTCACCGCGCTTATGTCGGGCGTAAGGCGTCGCTTGCGCCGCGTCAAAGCGGGCGCTTTGACGCGGCATAACCACCTCCTTGTCGGGGTCACGGCGAGCGCCGTTTCCGCGTGTAAAAGCGGTCGTGATCCGGCACGGGGGGTGTCGTGATTTTTTTAGGAAATTCGGGCATTTTCACTTGACAGACGGGGTTTTTTCGTGTTATACTTTTCCCGACGAAAGCGAGAGGGGGAAACCAGATGAAACTGATCCATACCGCCGACCTGCACCTCGGGTCGAAGATCGAAAGCAAGTTCCCGCCCGAAAAAGCGAAACAGCGCCGGGCGGAGCTGCGCAACTCGTTTGCGCGGATGATCGAACGGGCGAAGGAACTCGGAGCGACGGCGATCCTCGTCGCGGGCGACGCCTTCGACACCGATCCGGCGACGCCGGAGGATCTGTCCTTCTTTTTCGGGGCGATCCGGCACAATCCCGACCTCGACTTTCTCCTTCTGCACGGCAACCACGACGCGGGCGTTCCCTTCCCCGCGGACCTATCGAACCTCTTTCTTTTCGGCAAGGAGTGGTCGGTCCGGGAGAAGGACGGGGTCGCGGTGTCGGGGATCGAGATCACAAAAGAGAACTGCGCGACGCTCTACGACGATTTCAAGCCGATCCCGGGCAAGGTCAATATCGTGACGCTGCACGGGCGGCTCGGCTCCTCGCCCGACGAGGACGTCGTGGTGCTGAAAAAACTCGCCGACCGGGGGATCGACTACCTCGCGCTGGGCGACTACCACGCGCGGCAGGACGGAAAACTCGACGCGCGGGGGGTCTGGGCGTATCCCGGCTGCCCCGAGGGGCGCGGGTTCGACGAGCCGGGCGAGAAGGGATTTCTGCTTCTGACGGTAGAAAACGGCGCCGTCAAGACCGAATTCATCCCCCACGCCTGCCGCACGCTATTTGCGATCGACTGCGACCTGTCGGGGGCGTCGGGCGACTACGAGGCGACCGAGATCGCCCGCAAGGCGATCGCCGCGATCCCGGCAAAAGACCCGATCCGGGTCAACCTCACGGGCAAGGTCGCCTTTGACCGCACGGGGCTCGCCGAAAAGATCGAAAGCCGCCTGTCCGGCGACGGCAAGCACTTTTTCGTCTCGGTCAAGGATCGTACGACCCCCGCGCTCGACCTCGACGCGATCCGGGGCGAACTCTCGCTGCGCGGCGAGTTTCTGCGCCTGCTTGACGAAAAGGATCTTCCCGAAGAAATCAAGAACGCGATCCTGGAGACCGGGCTGCGCGCCTTGTCCGGGCAATCGCTCGACTGAACCGGGAAAGGAGAGAACGATGAAACTGATTTCCTGTCATATCGTGAAGTTCGGCAAACTCGCCGACACCGATCTTTCGTTCGAGCCGGGTCTTTCGGGGCTGCTCCGCGAGAACGGCGCGGGGAAAAGCACGCTCACGGCGTTCCTTTCGGCGATGCTGTTCGGGCTTCCGACCGTCAATCGGCGCGGCGTGGAGTTCAACGACCGCGAACATTTCCGCCCCTACGGCGGCGGGACGTTCGGCGGTTCGCTCGTTTTGAAAACCGACGTGGGCGACGAGTACAGGATCGAGCGCACCTTCGACGAGAAGAGCGCCCCGAACGACGACTGCACGGTCTACCGCAACGGCGCGGCGTTCGACTGCGGCGGGCGCGAGATCGGCGAGATCCTGTTCGGGGTCGACGCCGACGCCTTTGCCCGGACGGTCTTTCTGTCCGCCGAAACGCTCGACCCCACGCCCGGAAAATCGCTCTCCGACCGGCTCTGCGAAGCCGTCGTGAACCCCGAGGGGTCGGTCCCGGCGGAGAAGGCGATCGACGCACTCGACGCCGCCGCGACCGCGATCAAAAAGAAGAAGGGAAAAACGGGTCTGCTCGACCAGGCGGAAGCCGACGCGGCGCAGATCGAAGCCGAACTGAAGGCGCGGGAAAACGACGCAAGCCGACTCCCCGCCCTGCGAAGCGACGCCGAAAAGTGCAAAGCGGCGCTGGCGGCGGCAAGATCGAAAACGCTCTGGGCGTCCTACGACGCGCTGACGGCGCGGCGCAAAGAAGCGGAAGCCGAACTGGAGAAAGCCAACGCTCGTTTCGAGGGCGGCGCCCCCGACGGAGCCGCGCTTGCCGAAGCGGAAAC
>CAMJDE010000230.1 GCA_946404295.1 uncultured Clostridia bacterium
CCACTCGATGAAATCGGCGGCAAGCCGATCGGCACAGGAGACCACGCGTTCGATCCGGGAACCGGGGTGGTTTTCACAGAGGGGGCAGAGATGACCGTTCGTGTGATGCGTGTCGACCGTCAGAAAGGTGAAATTGAAGGGTTCACCCGCGTCCGCCATCTTACGGATTTCGGTTTTCGCGATATCGTAGAGTATGTAGTCCTCAAACCCCCACCATCCGTCGTAGTAGTCGGGGGGGACGACTTCTTTCGCGCGCGCGGTGAAAATATCGTAGATCCGGAAGTCGCCGTGCTGGAAATAGTAGGTGTCGCGCCCCGCGAAACTCGCGTCGGAACCGCACAGAAACTTCTGCTGATATCCGAAACGCTGCAACACGTCGCCGAAGGTCGTCAGCCCGGAGGCGAATTTCTGTCGGTAAAACATATCGTTGGCTCCGCCCTCGCCAAGCTCGAACGAAAAGGGGATGCCGGAGGTAGAGGCAAGAAGGGCGGCGATGGTCCACCCGGTTCCGACCGGACTGTAAAAACCGCCGAGTTTTCCGGCAGTCTGATCCGAGAAAAAGACGTTTTCGCGTGCAATGCGGGTCAGTTCGGGGATCAGGTTGTTTTCCTGCGCTCCGCCGTCTTGGACCGACGCCGCGGCGGTCTCCATACTTTCAAGGTAGAGCCACACGACGTTTTTCGGTTTTCCGTTCGGCTCGATCTTCACGTCGTCGGGGGAGACGTAGTGATCCTCGTAAATCGTCGTTTTCTGACGAAGAAGCGACAGATACTCGGGGATCCCGAGGACGAATACCGAGAAGACGAGTGAAAAGACGAGAAGCAAAAGGATCGCCGCCCCTCCGATCCTCCGCCATAATCTCTGGCACAGAAAAAAGGCGGGGCGACGTTCGTCGTATCGAAGCCAGTTGTCCCGCTCGATCCGATATAGAAAGCGATTCCGACGCCGCAGTTTCAGGTCGCGGACGATGCGGTCAACAGGCTTTCGGAGATACAGCGGGACGCAGGCGACAAGGTAAACGGCAGCGGCGGCAACGACGAAGGGAAGGGCGGCTCCGACGATCTGATTGATCGTCCCTTCGCCCGTTCCTTTCAGGGGGGACAGGATGGTGTAGATCAGTTCTTTGAACGATATACCGAAGTTCTTTTTGTACCAGATTGCAAGCGAAAGGATCGCGATACCGAGAAGAAACAGTATCCCGTAAAGGACGGCAAAAACGATTTTTCCGGGGCGCGGCTGTTTGGGTTTCTTTTTCAAACGACAGTCCTTCCTGCTTGGCGGATTTCAATGAAGAAGGTCAGAAATTGGATCCGTTCCAACCCCAGTATTCGATGTTCTCGTACTTGACGTAGACGCCCGTGCCGGGGATCCCGACGACCCGCTCCATCACCTCGGTCAGGTTCGCCGTTACGGCGGAGTAGGCTTCGGCGGTGGACGAACCGAGCAGTTCGACCTCGATCATGGCGAGCGGAACGTCGTTCTTTCCGGCGAGCGAAAGAGCGCAGTCGCCCTCGCAGTCGGTCATCAGCCAACGCTCGGTTTTACCCGGGAAAAGCTCGATCGACTTCCCGAGTTCTTTTTGCAATTCGGCGACCGTTTTGTCGTCGAGCGGACGGTTGCAGCGAACGTGAATATACGGCATTCTGTTTTACCTCACACACCTGAATAAGCGGAAAAGCCGCCGTCGATCGGAAGAATCACGCCGGTGACGAACCCGGACGCGGCGTCGTCAAGGAAGAAGAAGAGACCGCCGAGCAGTTCGCTCGCCTCGCCGAAGCGGCGCATCGGCGTCCCGGCGAGAATCTTGCCCGTGCGGGGGGTCGGCGTGCCGTCCTCGCGGAAGAGGAGCGCGCGGTTCTGATTGGTGACGAAGAAGCCCGGGGCGATCGCGTTGACGCGGATCCCCGCCTCGGCAAAGTGGACGGCGAGCCATTGCGTGAAGTTCGACACGGCTGCCTTCGCGGCGCTGTACGCCGGGATCTTGGTCAGAGGACGGTAGGCGTTCATCGACGAGATGTTCACGATGTTCCCGCCCTTGCCAGATTTCGCCATATCGAGGGCGAAGACCTGAGTGGTCAGGAACGCCGCCGTCACGTTCAGGTCGAACACGAAGCGCACGCCGTCGGGCGAGATCGAGAAGAAGGACTGTTTCTCGGGGTCGGAGAGCGTTTTTTCCGAGAAGGTCTCGTCAAAGGTCGTGGCGCGGGGGTTGTTCCCGCCCGCCCCGTTGATCAGGACGTCGCAGGCGCCGAAGGTCTTGTCGACGATCGCTTTCGCCTCTTCGAGCGACGCTTTGTCGAGACAGTTGGCTTTCACGGCGATCGCCTTGCCCCCGTCGGCGTTGATCTCGTCGGCGATCTGTTTCGCGACGGTCTCGTTGATATCGAGCAGCGCGACCTTCGCGCCGCATTTGGCGAGCGCGCGGGAGAAATCCGAGCAGAGTACCCCGGCGGCTCCGGTCACGACGGCGACCTTTCCCGTGAGGTCGAGCGCGTAGGGAAGTTTCATTTCTTTCATCAAGAGAACCTTCTTTCTTATTTCTTCGGGAGCGTCTTTTCAAGCGCTTCCCAGACGCCCGAGAGATACACGGCGCCGAGCGCCCGGTCGTAGAGACCGTAGCCGGGTTTGCCGTGCTCGCCCCAGACGTTGCGCCCGTGGTCCGGGCGGATATACCCGTCGAAACCGTTTTCATAGAGCGCGCGCAGGATCCCGTAAATATCGAGCGAACCGCATTCGGTGGGGTGCGGACTCTCGTGGAAGAAGAGTTTGCCGTCCTCCTGCGGGACGAAGCGGATGTTCCGCGCGTGCACGAAATGGACGCGCCCCATAGCGGCGTATTTGCCAGCCATTTTCACGAGGTCGTTGTTTTTGTCCGCGCCGAGCGACCCGGTGCAGAGCGTGATGCCGTTCTCGGGTTCGTCGACCGCGCGGAAGAGCCGGTCGATTCCCGCTTCGTTCGAAACGATCCGGGGAAGACCGAAGAGCGACCACGGCGGATCGTCCGGGTGCACCGCCATCTTGATCCCGCTCTCCTTGCAGGCGGGCATCAGGGCGGTCAGAAAGTAAACCATATTCCGAAAGAGCTGCTCGGCGTCGACGCTTTCGTAGCGGCGGAGCAGGGCGGTCAGTTCCTCACGGGTGTAACTTTCGTCCCAGCCGGGGAGCGAGAGCGACTGCTTGCGGGGATCGAGCGCGTCGACCGTGTGCTGATCGTAGGCAAGGCAGTTCGAGCCGTCCGCCGTTTTGAAGGCGAGTTCCGAACGCACCCAGTCGAAGACCGGCATAAAGTTGTAGCAGATCACCTTCACCCCGGCTTTGCCGAGGTTGCGGATGGTCTTGATATAGTTGTCGATCAGGCGGTCGCGGGCGGGGGAACCGAGTTTGATCTCCTCGTGGACCGGGACGCTCTCGATCACTTCCATTTCAAGACCGGCGTCGTTTGCGAGTTTCTTCTGCCTGAGGATGCTGTCGAGATCCCACGCTTCCCCGACGGGGATCGAGTAGAGGGCGGTCACGACGCCGCTCATCTTCGGGATCTGACGGATCATTTCGAG
>CAMJDE010000231.1 GCA_946404295.1 uncultured Clostridia bacterium
CCGATTCCGTTGTCGGCAACCGTATAGATCAGTCTGACGCACCCGGGTTTATCACTCGGTTCCTCGGAGAGATCGACGTTGACGGTCCCGCCCGGCGGGGTGTATTTGACGGCGTTGGAAAGAATGTTGATGTAGATCTGGTTCAGGCGCATCTGATCGGCGTATAGATACTCCCGCTCGACGTGATCGACGCGGAAGTTGAACTCGATCGCCTTTTCGCGTACCATCGGCTGCGAAATGTTCACCAGGTTTTCGACCGTTTCGACGATCGAGAACGTCAGGGGGTTGAGCGACAGCCGTCCGCTCTCCACCTTGGAGATATCGAGAATATCGTTGATCAGCGTGAGCAGATGACCGCTCGCGAGCGAGATCTTTTTCAGTTCGTCGGTGACGGGCTTCCCTTCCTCGGTCTTTTTCGCCGCGATGGAGGTCAGCCCCATAATGGCGTTCATCGGCGTTCGGATGTCGTGCGACATCGTGGAGAGGAAGACCGTTTTGGCGTTGTTCGCCGACTCCGCCTCCTCCGCCATCTGCTGCAGTCTCTTGTTGACGAAGCGCATATAGATCGTATTGATCGCGAGAAGAAACAGCAGTCCCACCACCACGACGCCGTTCAGGAGCCAGTTCTCGGTCTTGGAGGGCAGCGACGAACTCCGGATATAGCCGAGCATAACCCAACCGTTGGACGACGAAAACGGCGTGTGCGCGATCAGGCAGGTCCCGCCTCTCGAGTCCTCCATAAAAAAGCTGCCGCTCGTCGTTCCGGTTTCCTCTTTCAGTTCCTGAAGCGCGGCGTTGCCGACGGTGTTGTAGGATTTGTAGAACTCGTAAAAATTGCTGCTCTTGAACGAGTTGCCCTTGATGACGTAGTCGCCGTCGGCGTTGATCACCGACAACTCCGCCGTGTCGAACTCCTGCTGCGGGAACACCCACTTTTCCTTCAGATCAGAGACCGGAACGATCCGCAGCAGATACGCGTCCCGCGTTATCCCCGCGTTTTCCTCGTCGGCGACCCGGATCCGGTTGATGAACGCCAACGACTGCTGCCCGTTCATCGGATTGGTGAACGCCCTCGAAACGTTTACGGTCTGCCCGACGTCGGCGATCCATTCCCCGTTGCCGATGATATCGACGTTTGCGTAGGAAACGCGATAGTCGCCCTCCTCCTGTTCGTTCGCCCGTCGGGTGGACAACCCCTCCCGCGTGTCGGCGTAGATCAGATGGGCGGACGTGGTCTTCAGAACGTGCGAATTGCGGATGAACTCGGTCGCCTCGGAGAGCGTCATATCCCGTCCGTTGATATACTTTGCCCAGACGTCGCAGATCCCCTGCTCTCCCTCCAGATAGTTCTCGGTCACCTTTTCCATCGCGACGGTCAGGTTCTCGAAACTCTCGACCTGCTTATCGAAATTGTTTTGCTGATCCCGATGCGAAAAGATAAAGACGAAGACCAGGATGCCGATCATAATGCCGGCGTTTATCAGCAAAAGCCATCTTCTTTTCATCGGTTGATCGTCCCCGTTCCTTTTTTTCTCGTTTGCGCGAGGTAAAACGCCGCCTTCTTACTTTGTGAGCGCGGCGAGTTCCGCCGCCTTTGCGGCGATCTCTTCGTAGAGTTTTTCATAATCGCCCGCGGTGCGGTTGCGGAGCAGTTCGGTGAGTTCCGAGACAGGCGTATAGATCGGCGAGAGCGACAGGTTCCCCGCCACGCCTTTGAGTTTGTGCGCCTCCTCGAACGCCCTGCCGAGATCGCCCTCTTTCAGGTATTTGCCGAGCGCGGCGAAAGACGGTTCGTTCGCCGCCATTCCGACGAGCCGCAGATACAGCGCCTCGCTATTCATACAGCGGGCAAGCCCGGCGTCCACGTCCGCGCCGAACGCTCTCAATTTGTCCAGACTGATCATAAAACCCCCCCCCGAAAAAGGTAACCGGAAGCGCGCCCCCCGCTTCAATTCGCGACGGACGTTTTTTCCGTGATGAACCGTTCGAACTCGTCCGCGGGCAGCGGACGGGAGAAATAATATCCCTGAATGACGTCGCAGCCCATTTGTTTCAGGGTCTTCATCTGTTCCTCGGTCTCGACCCCTTCCGCGACGGTCTTCAACTCGAAGGACCGGGCGAGGCGGATCATCACCTCGAGCAGCTGCGCGCCCTTCTTTTCGATGAAGGCGTTGCGGATAAACAGCATATCCAGTTTCAGAGCGTCGACCGGCATGGACGACAGCATATTGAGCGACGAATAGCCCGACCCGAAATCGTCCATCTCGATCTTGAAACCGGCGCGGCGCAGATCTTTCACCTTCTCGACGATCTGTTCCGCGTTGTCGGTGTACGCCGACTCCGTGACCTCGAGGAGCAGGTCGTCGCAGGTCAAGCGGTTCTCTTTGACGAGGGCGATCAGACGTTCGGTGAGTTCCGGGTCGTAAAAATCCACGCGCGAGACGTTGACAGAAACCGGAACCGAAACGCCGAAGCGATCCTTCCAGTCGCGGATCTTTGCGGCGGTCTCCCGCCAGACGTACCGATCGAGCGCCCCGATCAGTCCGTTCTTTTCAAAGAGCGGAATGAACCGCCCCGGGCTGACCATCCCGAGCGTAGGGTGTTTCCAGCGCACCAGCGCCTCCGCGCTGCAGAGCGTCGGCGTATCTCCCCGCACGTCGAACTTCGGCTGATAGTAGACCGCAAACTGTTTTTCGCGGATCGCCTCCCGGAAATCGTCGACCAACTGTTCGGAGAGCATCTCGTCCTCGTGCATCTTGTGATCGTAGAAGCCGATCGGTTTGGCGAGGTTCCCTCTGACCGTGTCCGCCGCCAATTTCGCGCGGTCGAACCGGCGCTCGACGTCCAGACTCTTATCGACGTCGGAATAGACGCCCATCCGCAGTTTGATCCGGGCGTCTCCGGCGTCCCCCGACCCGGCGGACGCCGACAGGTCCTCGAGCAGCGACGCGTATTCCGAACGGTGCGGACAGTAGATCATAAAGGTATCCGGTTCTTTGCGGCTGACGATGCCGCCCGAGGTCTCGGCGATCTCGAGGGCTCGTCCGGCGATCTTTTTCAGAACGCGGTCGCCGTACTCTTTTCCGTAACGGTCGTTGATCACGTGAAAACGGTTGACGTCGAGAAAAACGGCGTCGGTCGGCTGGTCCCTGTGATACTGATCCAGTTGGTTTGCGTACAGAAAGAAGAACTCCGGGTTGTAAAGCCCGGTCAACTGATCGCGCTCGGTCCCGCGCAGGATCACCCGGTCCTCGGACAACTCGACCGTCCGGCGGATCCGCGCCAGAATCACTTTGGGCTGCGGATAGGGCTTCGGGATAAAGTCGATCGCGCCGATCGTCAGACATTCGACCTCGGCGTCGCCGTCCGCCGTCATCACGATCACGGGCAAACGCGAAAAGGCGGGATCCGCCTTGATTCGTTTCAAAAGGTCGATCCCGCCCATCCCGGGCAGATTAAGGTCAAGCAAAACGATGCTGAACGCGTCGGGCGACGCGCCGAGAACAGACAACGCCTCTTCGCCGGTTCCGGCGACGGCGACGTCGTA
>CAMJDE010000232.1 GCA_946404295.1 uncultured Clostridia bacterium
TCCTCCTCCGAGGGCGTCCAAGAAGCGCCCCCGATCGAGTCGGGCAGGCGTTCGGCGTATTCCTCGACGCGCGAGAGATCCCCCATACGCACCGTCTCTTCGCTGATCTTCGCCACCGCGTCGAAGAGCGCGCGGCGGAGCGGATGATCGGGTTCGAGCGACGCCACCCACGACGGCAGGCGGAAGCGCACCTCCGACGTCGCGAACTCCGAGAGGACCAGGGCGAGGATATGCGAGAGATCCTCGCGGTCGAGTTTGGTACAGTCGACGAGGGCGACCGGGGCGTTGTACTTCTTTTCGAGGTCGTAGGCGAGTTTGACCGCGCCCTCGTCGTGGGGGACGGCGGAATTGAGTATGATCGCGAAGGGACGGTTCCTGCCCGATAGTTCCGCCACGGCGGCTTCCTCCGCCGCGACGTAGTTCTCGCGCGGGATATCCCCGAACGAGCCGTCGGTCGTCACGAGCATACAGATCGTCGAGTGATCGGCGATGACCTTGCGCGTCCCGATCTCCGCCGCCTCGGAGAAGGGGAGCGGGTCTTCCGACCACGGGGTCGACACCATACGCGGCGTGCCGTCCTCGACCATTCCGAGCACGTCGGGGACGGGAAACCCTACGCAGTCGACCAGCCGGACGTTCAGCCGCGTCACTCCGTCGGGCGTGATCCCGACCGCCTCGTCGGGGGTGAACTTCGGTTCGGTCGTCATGACCGTCCGACCGTTGCCCGCCTGCGGCAGACTGTCGAGGGTGCGCAGTCGGTCGCGCTCCTCGTTGATGTTCGGCAGGATCATTTCCTCCGCGAAGCGGCGGACGAAGGTCGATTTTCCCACCCGGACGGGTCCGACCACCCCGATATAGATGTTTCCCCCCGTGCGTTCTGCGATATCCCGGTAGATCGAGTGCCGTTCCATATCTTTTTCCCCCTTCGGCGTGCGTTTTTGCGCGGACTGTTTTCCGTCTGCCATCCTATGCGGGATCGGCGCTTTTTAGAACGCGGGATTTTTGCGTTTTTGCTTGACAGAACGGGAGAAAAAGGATATAATAGAAAAAAACGGGAAGTTTCCCGAAAACGGAGGATATTCAGTATGAAGATCGGCGTTCAGGTCTACTCGGTCCGCGACTACGCGGAGAAGGACTTTCTCGGCACGATGAAAGAGATCAGAAAGATGGGGTACGACGGGGTCGAACTCGCGGGCGCTTACGGGCTGTCCGCCGAGGAGATCCGCCGGGATCTTGCAGAGGTCGGGTTGACCGCCATTTCGGCGCACGTCCCGATGATCGATATGTACGAGAAGCCGGAGGAGACCTTTGCTTTCTATAAGCAGCTCGGGATCCCCTTCATCGCCGTTCCCTATATGTCGAGCGAGTACAGACCCGGCACCGACCGTTTCCCCGAGACGATCGAGATGATCCGCGAGATCGCGAAAACGGCGAAAAAGAACGGGATGCAGCTCCTTTACCACAACCACGATTTCGAGTTCGTGAAGGTCGACGGCAAGTACGGTCTTGACGTCCTTTACGACGCGATCCCCGCCGATCTGCTCCAGACCGAACTCGACACCTGCTGGGTGAAGGTCGCGGGAGAGGATCCCGTCGCCTACATCACCAAATACGCCGGGCGCGCCCCGATCGTCCACCTCAAGGACTTCTACAAGGAAGAGAGCGCCACGCAGGACGAGATGTACGAACTGATCGGCATCGCGAAGAAGGCAAAGCAGACCTCGGCGTTCGAGTTCCGTCCCGTCGGACACGGGATGCAGAGATTCCCGGGCATCATCGACGCGGCGGAGGCGGCGGGCACCGGATGGCTCATCGTCGAGCAGGATCGCCCCAGTCTCGGTCTGACCTCGATGGAGTCGATCGACCTTTCGCGGAAGTATCTCCGCTCGCTCGGCTACTGATCGCAACCGAAAACAGCGCGTCCGCCCCACGGGGCGGGCGCTCGCTTTGCAAAAAACTTTTTCAAACGATTGCCAAAACTCTTAAAATAGAGTATAATATATTCAATAACGCGGGTATACCCGCGTGAAAACGAAACGTGAAAGAAGATGACGGATATGGCACAGGAAGAAAAAGCCCGCCGCGGCGGGATCTCGGTCGAATCGGAACATCTGTTTCCGATCATCAAAAAATGGCTCTACTCGGAGAAGGAGATCTTTCTCCGCGAACTCGTCTCCAACGCCGTCGACGCGGTGACCAAACTGAAACGGCTCTCCTCGCTCGGCGAATACGACGCGCCCGAAGGGGAGGCGTACCGGATCGACGTCTCGTTCGATAAAACGGCGAAAACAATCTCGATCTCGGACAACGGGATCGGGATGACCGAGGAGGAACTCGACCGCTATATCTGCAAGGTCGCGCTCTCGGGCGCGCTCGAGTTCGTCGAGAAGTACGAGGGCAAGGGCGACGAGGGCGGCAGCGGGATCATCGGGCATTTCGGGCTCGGGTTCTACTCCGCGTTTATGGTCGCCGACGAGGTCGAGGTCGTCACCAAATCCTATACCGACGCCCCCGCCGTCCGCTGGGTCTGCGAGGAGGACGGCGATTATACCGTCTATACCGACGGGATCGAGCGCGGACGCGGGACGACCGTGATCCTGCACGTCAATTCCGAGGGCGAAGAGTTTCTCTCGGAATGGAAACTGCGCGAGGTGCTCGCCAAATACTGCGGCTTTATGCCGGTCGAGATCTACCTCACCGACGAGGAGAAAGCCGACGAACCGAAAAAGGAAGGCGAGGAGCCGAAAGAGAAGAAGCCCGAAAACGACGTGCATCCCCTCTGGCAGAAGAACGCGGCGGACTGCACCGACGAGGAGTATAAGGAGTTTTATCAAAAGGTATTCTCCGACTACCGCGAGCCGCTCTTCCACCTGCATCTGAACGCCGATTATCCGCTCAACTTCAAGGGGATCCTCTTCTTCCCGAAACTCCGCGAGAACTACGAGAACCTGGAGGGAAAGATCAAACTCTACTACAACCAGGTGTTCGTCGCCGACAATATCAAAGAGGTCATCCCCGAATATCTTCTGATGCTCCGCGGCGTGCTGGATTGCCCCGAACTGCCCCTGAACGTCTCGCGCAGTTATCTGCAGAACAGCGCCTACGTCTCGAAGGTCTCGACCTATATCGTGAAGAAGGTCGCCGACAAACTCAACTCGATCTTCAAGGACGACCGCGAAAAATACGAAAAACTCTGGGACGATCTCCGCACCTTCGTCGAATACGCCTGCATCTCGGATCAGAAGTTCTGCGAGCGGATGAAGCCGGCGGTCCTGCTCCCGCTCGTGGGCGGGAAGAAAGTGACGCTCTCGGAGTATCTTGACCTCGCGAAGGAAAAGAACGCGGGGACCGTTTACTACACGACCGACCCCGAACTGCAGGCGCAGTTTATCGAAATGTACCGCGCGAGAGGGATCGAGATCGCCGTCCTTTCGGGTCCGCTCGACGTCCGGTTTGCAGAGACGCTTGAATCGAGCGCGAAGGAGGACGAAAAGATCAAGTTCCTGCGCGTTGACGCCGATCTCTCGGCGCTCGGCGGC
>CAMJDE010000233.1 GCA_946404295.1 uncultured Clostridia bacterium
GACGTCGCCACGGTCAAGGAGACGCTCGATCGCGCCCAACGCCTGTCGGTCGCCCGACTGCTCGACGAGGGCGAGGGCTACGGGGCGATCCGCGAGGCGACCGGGGCGAGTTCCGCGACCATCAGCCGCGTGAACAAGTGCTACGAATACGGGAGCGGCGGCTACCGCACCGTACTCGAACGACTGAAAGACGAAAAGAACGAAAGCAAGGAGAAAAAAGGATGAACGACGCCGTACTGACCCGGGAGGAAAAGGTCGTGTTCGCCCTGCGCGAACTCTACCGCCGTTACGGCTATCTGCCTTATCGGATGTCGAAGTTCGAGGAATACGAACTCTACGTCCGCAACAAGGAGTTTATGGTCGGCGACCGCGTGATCGCCTTCAACGACACCAACGGCAAGATGCTCGCCCTGAAACCCGACGTCACCCTCTCGATCATCAAGGGCGGGGAAGACCGCCCGGGCGAAAAACAGAAAGTGTACTACGACGAGAACGTCTACCGCGTCTCGAAGAGCACCCACCGCTTCAAGGAGATCCGGCAGGCGGGGCTGGAGTGCATCGGAGAGGTCGATCTCTACGACGTGTTCGAGACGGTCTCGCTCGCCTGCGAGAGTATGAACGCGATCGGCGGGGACTACCTGCTCACCGTCTCGCATCTGGGTCTTTTGACCGACGCGCTCTCGCGCGTCTCGCGCGATCCCGCCTTCCTCTCGGCGGCAAGCGGCTGCGTCGCGGGCAAGAACGCCCACGACCTGAAGGCGGTGTGTGAAAAGTCGGGCGTGTCCGATGCCGATTACGACGGTCTCTGTCGACTCCTGGCGGCGAACTTCGCCCCCGCCGACGCCCCCGCCTTCCTTTCAACCTTGCCGGACAGCGACGCGACGCGTGAGATCGCCTCGCTCGCCGCTCTCCTCGCCGCCTCGCCTTACGCCGACAAGATCCGCTTCGATTTCAGTCTGACGGGCGACGTCAACTACTACAACGGCTTCATCTTCAAGGGCTTTCTCCGCGGGATCGCCTCGGACGTTCTGTCGGGCGGTCAGTACGACGGGATGATGGAGAAACTCGGGCGCAAGTCGCGCGCCGTCGGTTTCGCGCTCTACCTCGATCTGCTCGAGGCGCTCGACGAACCCGAACCCGGCTTCGACGTCGACGTCCTGCTTCTCTACGGGGAGCAAAACGACCCCGCCGCCGTGATGGCGAAGGCGAACACGATCCGGGCAAGCGGCAAGACCTGCTCGGCGCAGCGCGCGATCCCCGAAAAACTCCGCTACCGGGAACTTGTCGATCTGACGAAGGAGGCAACGAAATGCTGAATATCGCGCTTCCGAAAGGACGGCTCGGCGAGACCGTCTACGACCTCTTCGAGCGGGCGGGCTTCGATTGCCCCTCGATCAAGGAAAAGAGCCGCAAACTGATCTTCGAGAACGAAAAGACCGGGGTCCGCTTCTTCTGGGTCAAGCCCTCCGACGTGCCGATCTACGTCGAACGCGGAGCCGCCGATCTCGGCGTCGCGGGGAAAGATATCATTCTCGAATACTCCCCCGACGTCTACGAACTGCTCGACCTGAAACTCGGCAAATGCCGGATGGCGGTCGCCGCGAAGAAGGATTTTCACGACGAAACCGTAAAAACCCTCCGCGTCGCGACCAAATTTCCGAACATCGCCTCGGAATACTACGAGAAGATCGGACGCGACATCGACATCATCAAACTGAACGGTTCGATCGAACTCGCGCCGATCCTCGGGCTCTCCGACGTGATCGTCGACATCGTCGAGACCGGGACGACCCTCCGCGAAAACGACCTCGAGGTCAAGGCGGAGATCCTGCCGATCAGCGCGCGTCTGATCGCGAACAAATCGAGTTTCCGTTTCGCCGACCGCGAGATCGGACTCATCGCCGAGAAAATGAAAGAACTGGTGACCGAACATGATTAAGATCCTGAAAATGGGCGACGTTCCGAAAGAGGAGATCTTCGCCCGCGAGAACCCGACCGCCAACGTCGAGGGCGCCGTCGCGAAAATCATCGACGAGGTGAAAGCCGGCGGCGACGCGGCGCTCTTTGCCTGCACCGAGCGTTTCGACGGGGTGAAACTCTCCGCCCTCGCCGTCACGCGCGAGGAGATCGACGAGGCGTACGCGACCGTCGAACCCGCCTTCCTCGCCACGCTGCGCGAGGCGGCGGAGAACATCCGCAACTTCCACGAAAAACAGGTGCGCTCCGGCTTCATCATCAGCGAAAAAGAGGGGATCGTCACGGGACAGAAGGTCACGCCGATCGAGCGCGTCGGGCTCTACGTCCCCGGCGGCACGGCGGCTTACCCCTCGACGGTTCTGATGGACGCGATCCCCGCGAAGATCGCGGGCTGCGCACAGATCGTGATGACCACCCCGCCCGGCAAGGACGGGAAGATCCCCGCCGCGATCCTCGCCGCCGCCGATGTGGCGGGCGTCGACTGCATTTTCAAGGTCGGAGGGGCGCAGGCGATCGCCGCCCTCGCCTACGGGACCGAAACGGTGCCGAAGGTCGACAAGATCGTCGGGCCCGGCAACGCCTTCGTCGCCGAGGCGAAAAAACAGGTTTTCGGCGTCGTGTCGATCGATATGATCGCGGGACCCTCCGAGATCCTCGTGATCGCCGACGGAACCTGCAATCCGGAATTTGTCTCAGCCGACCTGCTCTCGCAGGCGGAGCACGACAAAAACGCCTCGGCTGTCCTCGTCACCGACAGTCCCGCGCTCGCGACGGCGGTGCAGGCGGAACTCGAGCGGCAGATCCCGCTCCTCCCGCGCAAAGAGATCGCGCGCGCGTCGATCGACAAGAACGGAAAGATCATCGTCTGCGACGATCTGCGGGCGGCGATCGCCGTCTCGAACGAGATCGCGCCCGAGCATCTCGAACTCTCGGTCGACAGTCCCTTCGACTATCTCGACGCGGTGAAGAACGCCGGGTCGATCTTCCTCGGAAAGAACTGCCCGGAGGCGCTCGGCGACTACTTCGCCGGACCCAACCACACGCTTCCGACCGGCGGCACGGCGCGCTTCTCGTCCCCGCTCTCGGTCGACGATTTCGTGAAGAAATCGCAGTTCACCTACTACACGGCGGACGCGCTCGAAAAGGTCTCGGACAAGATCGCGCTCTTCGCCGGGAAGGAGGGGCTCGACGCGCACGCCCGCAGCGTGACGGTCCGCGCCGGAAAAAAGCAATGAGCCGTTTCTTCTCGGATCGGTACGCCTCGCTCGTCCCCTACGTTCCGGGCGAACAGCCGCAGGACCGCCGCTACCTGAAACTCAACACCAACGAGTCCCCGTTCCCCCCGTCGCCGGGGGTGCTCGCCGCCGTTTCGGAGGAGAGCGGACGGCTCAACCTCTATTCCGACCCCGACGCCCGCGCCCTGCGGGAAAAGATGGCACAGACCTACGGCGTCACCCCCGACCGGGTGATCCTCTCGAACGGATAGGACGAGGTTCTGAACTTCGCGTTCATGGCGTTCTCGGACGAAAAACGCCCCCTCGT
>CAMJDE010000234.1 GCA_946404295.1 uncultured Clostridia bacterium
GCCGAAGGGATACGAAACCGACGACACGCAGGAATACAAGATCGGCGCGTTCAAACAGTGGAACAAGGAACTGACCGCCCCGACCGCCGAGAATACGGAGAACGGAACGAAGAAAATGAGCTACGCACCGGTTTACACCTACTCCCCGCGCTACGTCGCCAAGGTCCTTCCCGCCAAGGACGGCGCGAAGGGGATCCTCACCATGACCTACGACGACGGGTACTATCCGACCGCGCTGTGGGTGAACCAAGAAAACAAGAAATACGG
Organism: uncultured Clostridia bacterium; assembly: GCA_946404295.1. GTDB lineage: Bacteria > Bacillota > Clostridia > Oscillospirales > CAG-272 > UBA1740. The sequence goes on from CAMJDE010000234.1 coordinate 268, forward strand.
GCTGACCGGTTCGTGTATGCTGGTGCCGAACTGGAGCAAGTGCAACCCCGATTTCACCTTTGACGGCGCATCGATCGATAAGTGGAACGCGATCTTCGCCGACGGGACGCTCGAACCGCAGAGCCACAGTATGTCTCACGAAGGCAGGGCAAGACTTGCGGACGAGAGAGGCAACCAACAGTTTTGGGAAGAGAACAAATATAACAACTATCAGGAAAACTACCAATACGAACTCGTGCAGGCGGTGAGAGAATTCAGAAAAGCGTTCCCGCAATACTCCCCCATCTGCTTCGCCCCCTCGAACAATACGCTCTCGCACATGAGTTTCAAATCCGACGGAAACGGTCATCTCGTCAAAGAAAACGGCGAGTACGTCCTGGTGGACGACGGCGGCGCGACCAAGGTCGCCGAGGCGACCTACTACGCCATCCGGAAGGGGGACCGCAACACCGTTCAAACGCTCGATCCCGCCCCCAACGGCAACGCCGGCGGATGGTACAACCTCGCGATCAAGGCGTTCAAGGATTACAGCGGAGACGAAAAGCTGACGCAGGGCAAGAAGTGGCTCGACAACGCTGCAAACAACGGCACCTGGCTGATCGTGATGTGCCATAAGATCACCGAGACCGGCGGGGATATCAAGCAATCGCTTGCCGATCAGTTCTTCGCCTACGCTTCGGAATACGTCAAAGCCGGCGACCTCTGGGCGGCGACCTTCAGCGAGGCGACCAAGTACATCCGCGAGAGGCAGGGCACGACCGTTTCGGCGCGCTTTGAAAACAACGCCGTCCTCGTCGATATGAAGATCATCCGCAGAACCGAGGAAGGCAAGTACCTTGGCGAAACGATCTTCAATTATCCCCTGACGGTCGAAGTGCGCGTCCCCGACACGTGGAAAAACGTGCGGTACGAGGACAAAGGAGAGGTCAAGACCGCCGCGGTCTACAAACACGACGGCGCCTCGTTCGCGATGGTGAACCTGACCCCGGGCGCGAACGGCGCGACCGTCACGACCGAAGTCACCCGGTACGTCGCGAACTGAAGCGACGCGGGCGACGCCCGCAGTTGGGAAGATATGCGTTTCGCGGCGGTCTATACCGCCGCGAAACGTTATGATTGTGCAGACGGGGATCCCGTCGGCATAAATGATAAGCCGGGCGCGCCGATGTCGGCGCGCCCGGCGTTTTTGACAGGTTTTCGTACGATGAGGGCGGGGACCGTTTCTTTTCTGCTTGCTTTTTGAAACGGAGAATGTTATAATAATGAGTGATAAAAGAAAGGGGTGCTTCCCATGAAGAAACGAATTGCTCTCTTGCTTTGTTTTGCTTTGCTTCTTCCCTGCCTGTTCCTCTTCGCCTCGTGCGGGGGAGACGGCGCCGAAGAAACCACCGCCGCGACGACCGAAAACGACGGACCCTATACCGTCACCTTCGTCGCGGGCGACCGCGAGACGACCGTCACGGTCGAACGGGGCGAGACTCCGGTCTTCCCCGAAGAACTCCTTTCGTGGGAGACCGCGGAGCACTTTTATAAGATCCTCGGCTGGGACAAAGAGATCGTCCCGGCACAGGGCGACGTCACCTACACGGCGACGGTCGGCGAATACGGGCTGACGCTCTACGAGGTCCTGTTCGTCCTTCCCATCGGGATCGTCAAGGTCCCGACCCACGAGGGCGAGATCCCGACCCCGCCGAAGGGATACGAAACCGACGACACGCAGGAATACAAGATCGGCGCGTTCAAAGAGTGGGACAAGGAACTGACCGCCCCGACCGCCGAGAATACGGAGAACGGAAGCAAGAAAATGAGTTACACGCCGGTCTACAACTACTCCCCGCGCTACGTCGCCGCGCTCCTTTCCGCCAAGGACGGGGCGAAGGGGATCCTCACCATGACCTACGACGACGGGATCCTCGCGACCGCGACGTGGGTGAACGCCCAGAACAAGAAATACGGGACCAAGGGTTCCTGCATGATGGTCCCGAACTGGGCGGGGACGAAACCCAATTTCGCGAACAAGGTCAACGAGTGGAACGCGATCTTCGCCGACGGAACGCTGGAACCGCAGAACCACAGTATGACCCACGAACGGATCCTGCCAGGCGAGGACGCCGACTGGGAAAAGACGCAATGGGAACAGCACAAGTATAACTGCATCCGGGAGAATTACGATATCGAGTTGGTGCAGTCGAAAGCCGTGATCGAAGAGGCGTTCCCGGGTCACGACGTGATCTGCTTCGCCCCCTCGAACAACACCCTCTCAAAGAGAAGTTTCCGTACGGACGGAAACGGCAACCTGATGAAATACGCGAACGGCGAGTACGTCCTCGTCAACGACGGCGGCGCGACCAAGGTCGCCGAGGCGACCTACTACGCGATCCGGAAGGGCAACCGCGGCGTGCAGTCGCTCGATCCGACCCTCGACGGCAACGCCGGCGGATGGTACAACCTGCGCATCCGGGCGTTCAAAGATTTCAGCGGCGACGAAAAACTGACGCAGGGCAAGAGCTGGATCGACGAGACCGTCCGGGACGGCAACTGGCTGATCGTGATGTGCCACGGCATCAGCGGCAACGGCGCCAGCGGCAGCGGCGATATCACGACCGCCGCCGCGGAGAGTTTCTTCGCCTACGCCTCGCCCAAGATCCAAAGCGGCGAACTCTGGGCGGCGACTTTCAGCGAGGCGACCAAGTACATCAGAGAGCGCCAGAACACGACCGTTTCGGCGCGCTTTGAAAACGACGCCGTCCTCGTCGATATGATAATCAACCGGACAACCGCGGACGGCAAGACCCTCGACGAAGCGATCTTCCATGATCCCCTGACGGTGGAAGTGCGCGTCCCCGACAACTGGAAGAACGTGCAGTATTCCGACGGCGCAAAGACCCTGACCGCCGCGGTCTACAAACACGACGGCGCCTCGTTCGCGATGGTGAACCTGACCCCGGGTGCTGACGGCGCGACCGTCACGACCGAAGTCACCCGGTACGTCGCGAACTGAAGCGGCGCGGGCGCAACTATGTAGTTATGAGTTTCGCGGCGGTCTATACCGCCGCGAAACGTTATGATTTTGCCGCGTTGCGGCAAAAGTGATAAGCCGTGCGCGCCGATGTCGGCGCGCACGGCGTTTCGGTAACATTCTATAAACCCACCCGCGCCAGCAAATGCCGCCAGACTTTCGCAGGCAGATGCAGAATCCCCGTTCTCACCCCGAAGCCGTATATACATACCGCGAGAGGGTGAG
>CAMJDE010000235.1 GCA_946404295.1 uncultured Clostridia bacterium
GACCGAAGAGGAGTTCCGGGAACTGCTCGAAAAGATCGAGGAGAACCTTCGCCGGGACGTGGGGCGGATGCGGAGCGGCTGCATCCCGGCGACCCCCGGGGCGGACGCCTGCCGCCGGTGCAAGATGGCGCCGATCTGCCGGAAGGAGCCGGGGCGCGCCCGCGAGGCGGCGGAGGACGGCGACGCCTGACGCAAATTTCTCGTTTCGCTCTTGCATTCTTTTCACCCGTATGCTATAATATCAATTTGTGCGGCCGCCCTTTTTCGCGCCCCTTCGACGCGATCGGCGGCAGATCGTCCGAGAAAAGGAATCATGTATGGATTACGTATCGCTTGACCTGGAATGGAACCAGGCGTATCCCGAACAGCTCGAGGCGGTGCAGAAGCGTCTCGGGACGCGGCTTCGCGGCGAGGTCATTCAGATAGGCGCGGTGAAACTCAACGCCGATATGAAGATCGTCGGGAGTTACAGCGTCATCGTCCGCCCGCGCTTCTTCAAGCGGATCAACCGCCACGTCGCGCGCCTGACCGGGATCACGCAGGATATGATCGACGAGGGCAAACCGCTCTCCGAGGCGTCCGAGAGTTTTAAGCGTTGGTGCGGCGACGATTTCGCCTTCCTCACCTGGGGACCCGACGACATCCCGATGCTTGAGGACAACTTCCGCGCGCAGGGGATCGACGGGGGATGGCTCCGCCGCGTCTACGACCTGCAAAAAATCTACAACCGCCAGACCGACGGGTCGAACAAGCAGCGTTCGCTCGAATTCGTGATGGAGCAGTTCGGTCTTCCGCAGAACCTTCCGGCGCACGACGCCCTGAACGACTCGTATTTCACCGCCCTCGTGGCGCAGAAACTCGACGTGCCGAAGGGGGTCGCCGAATACGACCTGAAAAACGACCTCTCCGACGGCGTGCTCCTCTCCGACGTGACGGGCGACGCCGACGTGGGACAGGCGGGGTACCGCACGGCGTACGAGGCGACCCACGACGCGTCGGTCTCGGAACCGACCTGCCCGCTCTGCGGCGCGGATCTTTCGTTCCCCGACCGCACCGTCCACATGAAAGGGCAGAAGTACCTGCGGATCATGGTCTGCCCCGAGCACGGCAAACTCCTGCTTGATCTCCGGGTCGTCCGCAACCTCAACGACACCTTCCGCGTCCGTCGGACCATCCGCGTCCTCGACGGCGCGACCGAGGAGAAGATCACGGCGCGCCTCGCCGAAGAGGCGGCGACGCCCCGCCCCCGCAGAAGGAGAAGAAGACCGCGCCGGGAGATCGGAGAAGCGGCGGTCACGGTCGAGCAGGGCGAAAACGAATGACGGAGGCGCTGCCTCCCGCAAAAGAAAACCGGGGCGATCGGTCGCCCCGGTTCTTTTTTTGAATAATTGCGCCGAAACTCTTTACAAAATAAGAACTATATGATATAATGCGATTTAGCGGAGTATGCCCCTTGCGGGTTTTCCCGAACGGTTTTCGGTCTCCAATCCGAATAAGTGAGGTCATCCGATGAAGTGTCCTGTGTGCGGCGCCCTCGACAGCCGGGTCCTTGACAGTCGTCCCGTGGAAGACGGGGCAAGCATCCGTCGCCGTCGTGAGTGCGTCAACTGCGGAAAACGGTTCACCACCTACGAGATGGTCGAGACCGTCCCGATCACCGTCATCAAAAAGGACGGTCGCCGCGAGCCCTTCGACCGCCACAAACTGAAGAACGGGCTTAATAACGCCTGTATGAAGCGGAACGTCGACGTCGAGAAGATCGTTTCGGACATCGAGGGCGAACTTGCCAACTCGATGGAGACCGAGATCGAGAGCCGCCGGATCGGCGATCTCGTTCTGACCCGTCTGCGCGACGTTGATCAGGTCGCCTACGTCCGGTTCGCCTCGGTCTACCGCGAGTTCCGCGACGTCGACACCTTCCTTTCGGAATTGAAGGTGCTCCGGCGGGAGAAGAAAGGATAATCCCCGATATGATGAAGAGTATGACCGGGTTCGGTCGGGCGTCGGCGCCGGGTGAGGCGCGCGACTACACCGTCGAGATCCGTTCGGTCAACGGCAGATACTTCGACTGTTCTGTGCGTCTCCCGCGCGATCTGTTCGCGCTCGAGGACCGGGTGCGCGCCTACCTGCGCGACAAGGCGCAGTCGAGGGGAAAGATCGACGTGACGGTTTCGTTTACCCGCCGGGCGGGGAGCGGAAACGGGCGCGCGATCGACGTCGATTTCGTTTCCGATTACGTCGCCGCCCTTTACCGTCTGCGCGACGAGTTCGGGCTGACCGACGACGTCACCGTCACGCGGGTCGCGGCGGAGCCCGGCGTGTTTCTTGAAAGCGAGGGGGAGATCGACCCCGACGCCGAATGGAACGCCATTCTCCCGGCGCTCGCGGAGGCGTGCGCGATCCATACCGCGATGCGGGAAAAGGAAGGGGAGAAGATCTCAGCCGACCTGTTTTCCAAACTGGATTTCGTCTCCGACTGCGTTCGTCAGATCGAAGAACGGTCGGAAACGAATATCGTCTCCTTCCGCGAAAAGTTCGAGGGGCGGCTTCGCCAGATCCTCTCGGACGAGCGGATCACCCCCGACGAGAACCGCATCCTGACCGAGTGCGCGATCTACGCCGACCGCGTGGCGATCGACGAGGAGATCGTCCGGCTGAAGAGTCATATCTCGGCGTTCTCCGAGATCGCGGACGAGGCGGCGCCCTCGGGCAAAAAACTCGATTTTCTCTTGCAGGAAATGAACCGGGAGATCAACACGGTCGGCTCGAAATGCGCCGACGCCGGGATCGCCCGTCTGGTCGTGACCGTCAAGAACGAGCTTGAAAAGATCCGCGAGCAGATCCAGAACATCGAATAAAGGACGGAGAACGGTATGAAGTTTATCAACGTCGGCTTCGGCAATATGGTTTCGGCGGAACGGATCGTCGTGATCGCCGGACCCGATTCCGCTCCCATCAAGCGTCTGGTGCAGGACGCCCGCGACGCCGGGCGCGTGATCGACGTGACCTGCGGTCGCCGCACCCGCGCGGTGCTGCTGACCGACAGCGAGCACGTCATCCTCTCCGCCATTCAGTCCGAGACCATCTCCAACCGCCTCGCAAGCGAGGAGGAAGCGGAGGACGAGGAAGAAGAACCCGAAACCTGACCCGCGTCAAGCGATATTATCCGATAAAGGAGAACCGATATGATCTATCCTACCATTGCCGAACTGACCCAGAACGGGAAGTTCAACCGTTACGAACTGGTGGTCGGGGTCGCCAAGAGCGCCCGGATCGTCACCGACGAGTACGTGAAGCAGCGCGCCGTCGCCGACCGTATGGTCGCCAACCGCGAGACCGACCGTCCCCTCGCCTCGCTGATCGACAGCGAGTACCGGGATCAGAAGGCGGTCAAGATCGCGATCCGCCGTCTCTACGACGGACATTACGAACTGAAAAAGCCCGAAGAGATGGAATAAACGCGCGTTTTGCGCGGGG